>CALUZL010000053.1 GCA_944325295.1 uncultured Erysipelotrichaceae bacterium
GAATAAAAAGGACCGTGGTCCTTTTTATTATGATCATACTTACAAATTATTTACTTTATAACAGTCCCTTTTCCTGAGCGCTCATCTCTTTATAAAAACTCAACACTAGTGGGATCGCGACGATCAGGGATATGACATCGGCAATGCTTTGTGACATCTCGACACCCAAAAGACCGATCGTGTTTGACAGGATGACGATCGTCGGGATCAGAGCTATACCCTGGCGCATCGAAGCCAAGATTGATGCCGACTTGGTCTTGCCGACAACTTGAAGCATCATATTGGCAACTGTCACAAATACCGTCGTACACAAAGTCACGCATTGAAAACGCAATGTCGTTGTACCGATCTGTAAGATTGCACTTGTCGCATCGCTTTGAAAAAGCGTCATGATCGTTGGGGCAAAGATGAAAGCGACAATCGAGATCACCACGGTAAAGGCAAGGCCGACCTTGTTTGTAAACTTGAAGGCTTCACGGACCCTGTCAAAACGGCGGGCACCGTAATTGTAGCCGCACACCGGCTGAAAGCCCCGCGCAAAACCGATGACCACCGAGAAGCAAAACTGTGTGATCCTGGTAACGACGGAGACGCCGGCGATCGCTGCATCGCCAAAAGGTGCGGCACAGAGGTTGATCGTTGCGGTCGAGATCGAAGAGATCCCCTGACGGCAAAGCGAAGGTAAGCCCCCTTTAAAGATATTGGCCAGATGATCGCGATCAAGTTTTATCGCCTTAAAAGAATAGGAAAGCGAATCGCTTTTAAAGATACCGACAAACAAGACGACAAAGGATATCGCCTGGCTGAGGATGGTCGCAATAGCGGCGCCGGCGATCCCATAGTCAAAGACAAATATGAACAAAGGATCGAGGACGATATTTAAGATACCGCCGGCAGTAATACCGATCATCGCATAAAAAGCATTTCCCTGGAAACGTAATTGATTATTCATGACAAGTGATCCCATCATTACCGGCGCACCGATAAGGATCCAGGACATATAGGCGCGACTGTAGGGCATCATCGTTTCCGTCGATCCTAGAAGTCGGGCCAAAGGATCAAGAAAGATCAATCCAAATACACCGAGCAGCACACCCAAGATCAAAGACAGCGCCAAGCCGGTCGTCGCCATCGAGCGGGCATCCTCTACTCGGTTTGCTCCTAAAGCTCTTGAGATATAGTTGCCCGAACCATGCCCGCAAAAAAAGCCCAGTGCCTGGATCAGGGCCATGATCGCAAAGACGATACCAACGGCCGCGGTTGCCGAGTCGTTGTTTAGTTGAGCTACCCAATAGGTATCAGCCATATTGTAAAGTGAGGTTATGAGCATACTGATGATGGTTGGGATAGCCAGATTGGTTATCAGTTTTGATACGGGTTCATTGACCATCCTGTCTCTTTTTGCATTTTCCATATTTTTCTCCTTCTAATTGTAAGCTTCTTTTCGATAAGGAATCTTGATCTTAAACACATAATAGATATATACAAACAAAGCTGAAAAGAACCAGCCGACCGGATAGCAGATGTAGATGAAAAAGACATTGTGATCATAGTTTAAAGCTAGTGCCAAAAAGATCTGGCGCATGACGATCATACCGATTATCGAAAGGACCATGACCGCCGTCGACTTGCCAAAGCCTCTGGTCGCATTGGAATAGAGTTGATTGATATTTTGAAAGATGAAACAGGGGACGATAACATAGAGCATATCGGTGGCGTATTTTAGCACTTCCTCATCAGTCGAAAAGAGCATCGAGCACTGTCTAGCAAAGATCATGAGTAAAGCTCCGGTCAGGGCAAAAGATATGACACCGATGATAAGACAGGCTCTTATGCCTTTAAAAGCACGCTTATAGTTCTTTGAGCCGACGTTTTGGGAGACAAAGGTCGAAGCTGAAAGACCTACCGATTCGCCGATCATTCCGACAAAGCGGTCGATCTTTCTGGCAGCACCGATACCGGCCATTGCCGAAGCACCGAATTCGTTGGTATACCTTTGGACAAAGAGATTGCTGACAGAGATGAGCGATGATTGGATCGCCGCCGGAATGCCTAAAGTCAAGATCTCTTTAAGCATCGCGATATCGAGTCTGAGCCTCTTTAAGACGACCTTGTAGACATCATCGGTAGCTAAGAGTTTTCTAAACACCAAGATAAGGGAAAGACCCTGAGAGATAACGGTCGCAATACCGGCGCCGTTTACGCCCATATTCATGTATTTGACAAAGACAAAATCCAAGACGATATTGGTAAGACTGGCAACAACCAGATAATAGAAAGGACTGCGACTGTCGCCAACTGCCCTTAAGACCCCCGATCCGACATTGTAAAGCGAAGTGAAAAGGACTCCGACAAAATAGATGCGAAGATAGCTGTCGGCCTCAGCCATGACCTCAGGCGGGCAAGCGACGATATTCAAAAGGATCGGCGATAAAAGAACACCACCTATCGCCATAAAAAGACCGATCATGAAGGAAAAAGTTATGGCTGTATGGATCGAATCGGAGAGTTCCTTGTGTTTGTTGGCACCAAAATAGCGAGAAAAGGCAATGCCTGCACCAACCGAAAAACCGGTAAAGAATCCCGTCAGCAACATCGAGATATCGCTGCTTGAAGTGACCGCTGCCAAAGCGTTTTTACCGACGTATTGACCGACTACGATCGCATCGACATTATTGTATAGATTTTGAAATATTCTCCCGATCAAAATCGGCAAGGAAAAGTTGATGATCTGCAGATAGATATTACCTCGGGTCAGATTTTCACTTGTCGTCTTAGCCATTAAAATTCCCCCTTAAAGCATTTAATAGAATAATCCTTTAAAAAATATTTTGCAAGCTAAATATTTCCATGTGAAGACAAATCCGTCGAAGAGCTTCCCAAACGATCAGTCATGACCTTCAAACAGTCAGCCGAATATTTCGTTTAAACCACAAAAAAGCACGATCGCTCGTGCTTTGATCTCTATAGACTACTCGTCGTCGTCGGTATTGAGCGAAGTCATGGACTCTTTGGCATCCTTGAGGCCGTCTTTACCGATGCCGACTAAGTTTTGAACATCGATGTTGTCCATGAATGATCTCGTACCCAAAAGTTCAAGCAAGATCGGGAAGTTTACCCCGGCGATAAGATCGACCTTATCCGATACAAACGGCAAAGTCTGATTAAAGGGTGTACCGCCAAACAGGTCGACCAAGACGATGACCCCATCACCACTGTCAAGTTCACTGATCTTTTCTTTGATCCGAGCACCGAAGTCTTCCGGACTGTCGGTCTTTAAAAGACACAGATAATCAAACTGTGGCAGATCCTCACCTAAAAATAAGGTAACACTGTCTGCCATTCCCTTAGCCATCAAACCATGGCTTGCAACTAAAACACCTTTCACTATTCATTTCCTCCATAATATGTGAATCCGTCTGCACTCTTGACAAAGTGTACAGGCATATCATCATCACCGATAGCTTTGTTTACATACTTGACCATGTATTCCATGCCCGGCTCTTCCGTGTTGAAGTGACCGACTTCGATGATCAACCGTGGTCTTCCCAGCATCGCTGAATCACGAATATACTCGCTCATCGTAAAATCGGTTATCTCCATCGAGATCAGGCAATCGTAATCACCCTCTTCGACCTGTTTTAAAGTCTCGTTGTCAACTCCGCCGATAAGATGTCCGGGGATCATGACCTTTTTGACTTTCGTATTTATATCACCGACAAGACGTACACCGTTGAGGTTGAAATCTTTGATACATTTTTTGACGAGCTCTTCGCCAGCCATCGCTTCTTCCAATTCATAAGTTGTCGCTCTTTTGACATCTTTTACATATTTGCGCCAGCCGAGCTTGTCCATTACCCCATAAAAGATACCATCGACATTAAGTCCCTCTTCCGGGATGCCGGAGTGGATGTAGTCATGGTCACGCCAGACGACGATGCCATGGCTTTCAAGCAGATCTCTTTTCTTTTGGAAAACTTTATTGTCCTGTAGCCAGTCAGTGTGGTCGCCATGGTTCCAAAAGAGTGCTTCGTGGCTGATGATGAGATTGCAGCCAAGCGCGATCGCCTTTTTTATGACTTCCGTCGAGGCAAAACAGGTCGTTACGATACCGGTGCATTCTTGATCGGTATTGCCATAGAGCACTTTGTCTCTGGTCTTTGTCTCATCGATGGGATTGCCATCTTTATCCTTACCGAAATGGTAAGCTTTCATCTTGTCTATTACTTCTTTAATCTTCATATTGAACACCTCTCTTTTCTAAAATCAGCGCAATAGCCTGCGCGACATCTTCTACTATATATTTTACTTCGCTCAGAAGCTTCTCATCACCGCTTTTAATGCCAAAACCGATACCGCTGGCCCTTATCATGGCCAAGTCGTTACTGTTGTCACCGATGGCGGCGATCTCTTCTTTTTTAAACCCGGTCTTCTCTTGGATAAAGCGGACAAAGCGGCCTTTATCAGCCCCCTCCTTCATGATCTCGATCAGGGTATCATTACTCTTGGTGATATTTAGCTCGGGATACTTTTTAGATAATTCGTCCATAAAGTCAAGCGTCTTCGCCTTTGTCTTTATGCAGATGGAAAACTTGCCGATGGGTGAAGGACTGTCGACCTCAAGCCAAGCCGCTATCCCCAAATCACTGACAGTGTCGATCCCAAACTCTTCAGCTTGACTTCGATATTTATCAGCTATGGTACTTAAAGGATCGTCAAAGATCCGGATGGAATCGAGCGTTTGGATCTGCATGTACTCGACATCTTCTCTTTTCAAAGCTTCCCCCAGCAATGTCTTGGCCATCGCTTTTTCCATAGCGATACAATCAAGCGGTCCATCACCATAGCGGCACACCGCCCCATTGAATCCGCAGACCAGACGAGTATCTGCGCCGATGATATCCAAGACGCGCTCGCCATAACCAAGCATCCGCCCGCTGGCAACGGCGATGACAAGACCGTTCTCTTTAGCTATTTTTAGCGCCTTTTGGTTGCGTTTTGTCAGGTCAAAGACCGTCTTCC
>CALUZL010000054.1 GCA_944325295.1 uncultured Erysipelotrichaceae bacterium
CGATACCAAGAAGGACTCGATGGCCGGCGGGATTATCTCACCAAACAAAACATCATTGACCCAATCAGTCGCCATCGTTCCAACAGTGGTAACGGATATGTAGTAGACCAAAGCCATGACTAAGACAAATATCGGCAAAGCCAAGATCCTGTTGGTGACAACTCTGTCGATCTTATCAGAAAGGGTGTCTGTATGCTTATTTTTGTGTTTGTAAGCTTTTGCAACGACGTTTTCGATGAAGTTATAGCGCTCACCGGTGATGATTGATTCGATATCATCGTCGTTTTTGGTCTCGATCTCTTTGATCATATCTTCGACGTCGACATTGACCCCGATCTTTTCATCTCTTTCAAGAACTTTTAAGGCATAAAAGCGTTTAAAAGCGCTGACGCTTAACTTCTTTTCAATCGCATCGATCTTACTTTCAAGCTCTTTTGAAAGATAATCAGATCTCAAAGGTGTTACTTTTGCTTCGACATCTTTTTTTAATAAGGTTATCGGTTCTTTTATGTTTTCTTTATTGGCGGCACTTATAAGGCACACCTTTACCCCGAGTTCTTTTTCAAGGGTTTTGATGTCGATCTTATCACCGCGCTTTTCGATGACATCACTCATATTTACGGCAACGACCATCGGTAAGCCAAGATCGATGAGCTGAGTTGTCAGATAGAGATTGCGCTCAAGGTTAGAACCATCGACGATATTCAATATCCCATCTGGTTTCTCGTTTATGATATAGTTTCTGGCAACGACCTCTTCCAATGAATAAGGTGAAAGTGAGTAAATACCGGGAAGATCGATTATCTCGATCTCTTTGTCATCACGATATTTACCGACTTTTTTTTCAATCGTTACACCAGGCCAGTTACCGACATATTGGTTTGATCCTGTTAAAGCATTGAACAGTGTCGTCTTGCCACTGTTTGGATTTCCCGCAAGTGCGATCTTCATATTTACCTCCTTATGTTAGTTTTTACTAACTTATTATCAAAAAATTATTGCACTTCAATGAGTTCGGCATCTTTTTTACGGATAGACAACTCATAACCTCTGACCGTCACTTCGATCGGATCACCTAATGGGGCGACCTTTCGGACTTTGAGCATTACATTTTTGGTAAGTCCCATATCCATGATGCGTCTTTTGGTAGCTCCCTGGCCAGTGATCTTGTTTATGGTGACTGTCTCACCGATCCCTACTTCATTCAAATTTCTCATACTTCCTCCCTTTAGACCATTATCCTCATCGCCATCTCTTTGGAGATCGCGATCCGACTGTTCTTTACAGATACAATGATGTTTCCGGCGATCTTTGAGACGATCGCAACATCTTCACCGACCACAAAACCCAACTCTTGTAATCTTTGTATCTGCGGTTTTGGACCACCGATCTTTTTGATGGTGTTGATCTTTCCAACATCTGTTAAAGCTAATGGCATCATATCTCTCCTCGCTAGTCTTAACTAACACAGATATGTTAGCAAATACTAACAACAGTGTCAATATCATTTGTGATATTGTTCATTTTTAGGTGTGGATAAGTGTTGTCTTCAAAAATGTTTATAAATCTTTGATCTCTCTTCTTTTTTATCTTTAATCGTCATCGATATCCAAAACTTATCAACATCCACATTTCTTGTTTATCCACATAGTGTATATTGTGTTGATAACTCAAAAACAAGCGATTATATAAGCACTTTATAAATAATATTAGCAACATTTGCAGTGGATAAAAACATCTGAATTAACACAATCCACCGTCGATATCTTTGTTGATAAAAATCATTGCCTTTATCAACACATTAAATTTGTTGATAAGTGTGGATAAGTCTTGTTTTGTCTTTAAAACTTAGTGTTTGTGAACGGGTGATATTGTGGAGTAGTAATTACATGAAAAATGTCAAGCTTTTATTTGCTTTTTATGCGTATATAATATGAGCTACAAGGTATATTCTGATGAATGATCTATATTTAAGCAACGTGTGGGCTGAGGTAGTCAAATACCTTTCTGACCATGATCAAATAAGAGATGAATCGACTCTTGATCTTGTAGCGAACAAATGCTACATTTTATCGCTTACCGACAAAGATGTAACGATCGTCTGTTCTTATTTTTTAGCCTTGGTCATCGTTCAACAATCAACTGATGTCCTCAAAGATGCCTTCTTTACGATCCTTCACTATCCGGTGAACGTCATTGCGATCAAGGAAGATGATCTCGGCAGCAAACTCAACGATAAAGGTCATAAGACTTCAAAAAAACACAACTTCTTCAAGACGAAGTGTGATCGAGCATACACTTTTGAAAACTTTGTCGTTGGTCGCTCAAACATCCAATCACAGGTGAGTGCCCTGACCTGTGCTACAAATCCCGGTCTTGCCTACAATCCTTTATTCATATATGGAAAGTCCGGACTTGGAAAGACTCATCTTTTAAATGCGATCGGAAACAAAGTCACATCCCTGTATCCGAATTACAGTATCGGTTTCATCTCCGGTTTGGATTTTGTCGAAGGGGTGTCAAACTCTATAAAAAATCACACGATCGATGAGTTTAAAAGAGAGTTCTACGATCTTGATATTCTACTTGTGGATGACATCCAATTCATCGCTGGAAAAGAGAAGACACACGAAGTCTTTTTCAGTGTTTTCAATGAACTTGTCAACAATAAAAGACAGATATGTCTGACTTGTGATCGTTTGCCCCAGGAGATCGATGGCTTGGAAGAGCGCATAATCTCCAGATTCAATCAGGGATTGAATGTCAATATCGAAGTTCCGGAATACGAAACGAGTATCAATATCTTGAAGAAGAAGTTAACTCTAAACACTGCTCAAAGCATCGATGATGAAGTCTTGGCCTATATTGCGACCAATTTCTCTCAAGATGTCCGACAGCTCGAAGGAGCGCTCAACCGTCTTCTTTTCTACGCTATCGATTTTGTCCCGACAAACCATATAACCATCGATGTCGCCAAAGAAGCTTTCAAAGGTCAGATCGCCGAAGGGTGCAGTGATGAGCTTGA
>CALUZL010000055.1 GCA_944325295.1 uncultured Erysipelotrichaceae bacterium
GGGCTGATGTCGTGGCCAAAAAGAAAGAAAAGCGCAAAGAATACGCTAAGCTCGCTTTGGCAAATATCGAAAAGTATAAGGAAGAGATCGATGCGTGATTATTTGGACAGTTATCTCGACCATTTAAAAGAGACAAGGAGTGGCTCTGATAATACCTATAAGGCCTACAAGCGCGACATCGAGCGTTTTTTAGACTATCTTAAAAAAGAAGGCATAAGCGACCTCGATGCGATCGGTAAAGAAGATATGTACAATTATGTCGAATACTTAAGGAGCGGTCAAAATACTAAGGGTCTTATCTCCGATGCGACTTTTGCAAGATCGCTTTCGGCGATCCGCTCTTTTTTTCGCTATCTCAACCAGATCGAGGTCCTCAAAGTCAATCCGGTCTCTTCACTTAAAAGTGCAAAGGTGAAAAGGAAACTGCCCGATGTCTTGACTTTCGATCAGATCGAACGCTTATTTTCGGTGTTCTCTTTGGACAAACCGGCAGATCTGCGTGATCGGGCGATCTTAGAGACGATTTACGCTTGCGGGCTTCGGGTCTCCGAGTGTACCGGCATCGATGTCGCTGATATCGATCTTGACGGCATGATCATCAAAGTCTTGGGCAAAGGGAATAAGGAGAGAATCGTTCCTTTCTATCCGCGTCTTAGGGATCTTTTAAGAAGATATATCATCGAATATCAGACGGTGTATGCCAAAAGGGAAGAAAAGGCTCTTTTTGTGTCGCTCAAAGGCAAGCGGATCACAGCGCGATCGGTTGAAAATATCCTTGATAAAGCCAGTGCCAAAGCCGGTCTTGCGGTCAACGTTCATCCTCATACCCTCAGACACTCTTTTGCCACTCATCTTTTGGATAACGGCGCCGACTTAAGGGTCGTTCAAGAGCTTTTGGGTCATGAAAACTTGTCGACCACTCAACTCTATACTCATTTGACGATCGACCGTTTAAAAAGTGTGGTTGCTAAGGCACACCCTCATAAAAAATGATATAATTTAAAAGTGAAAGATATCGTCTACGTGATTGGACATAAGAATCCGGATACCGATTCGATCGCCAGTAGTCTGGCCTATGCCGAACTCAAGTGTTTGGAAGGTTATGATGCCTTGCCCTGTCGTTTGGGAACGCTCAATGAAGAGACGAAGTTTGCGACGCGCTTTTTTGGTGTGGAAGCTCCCGATCTTTTGACTGATGCCCGCTGCACTTTAAAGGATATCAGACTGGACGAGCCGGTCTTTATCGATGAGGATGCGACGTGCAACAGCGCCTACCGCAAGATCCTCAAGACCAAATCGAAGACTCTTTTCATCTGCAAAAACGGTCATTTCAAAGGTATCGTCAGTATGGGTGATCTGGCATCTTTGCGACTTTTAGGCATGAAAAGGCGAACAGAGCTCATGCGTCATACAACGCTTAAGGCGCTGACATCTGATCTCAAAGGCAAGCTCATCGTCAAAAGTGCGTTTGTGACAAGCGGCAAGATCAATCTTGTGACCAAGACCTCTTTTTTTAAGGTCGAGCCCCATATCGAAAAGACGATATGTATCGTTACGGATAATGAAGACGTACAGATCCAAACTTTAAATGCTCGTCCTGCCGTCATGATAATCGGCTATGGAGCATTGCCAAGTCTTAATGTCCAAAAGAGAGCTCTTGAGCTTTCTATCCCTGTCATCGTCAGTTCGATGGCGGCAAGTGAGATGCTCAGAATCATATACGAGTGTATACCTTTAAAAAAGATCATGACAAAAAAGGTCATAACTTATAATATAAACGACTATGTCGACGATGTTGCCTCTGCGATCGTCAATACCCGTTTTCGCTCCTATCCGGTAGTTGATGGCAAGGGAAACGTACTGGCTTCACTTTCACGTTTCCATCTGTTTAAACATCCGAAGAAGAATTTTATACTGGTCGATCATTCGAGCAAAAGTCAAAGTATCGCCAATATCGATAAGGCAGAGATCTTGGAGATAATCGATCATCATCACATCGGCGATATCCAGACCAACCGGCCGATATATTACCGCAACGAGAAGCTGGGATCGACGGCGACGATCATTTTTGGTATGTACAAGGAACGGGGCATCCTTCCCAAAAGGAGCACCGCCGGCATGATGCTCAGCGCCATAATCTCTGATACTTTATACTTCAAGTCGGAGACGACGACCCCCAAAGACAAGGAGGTCGCAATCGAGCTTGCTAAGATCGCCAAGGTCGATCTTGACACTTATGCGAAAGAACTTTTAAGCTCGTCGGTAAATTTGAAAGATGGTGATGTCAAAGAACTGATCGTCCGCGATCTTAAACATTATCATTTCGGTAAGTATGATATCGCCGTGGGTCAGACTAATTATCAGGATCTCGAAGATATCCAAAAGCGCTTGAAGGAGTTTTCAAAAGTGCTCAAGGATATGCAAGAGAGTAAGGAATACGATCTGATGATCATGATGTTTACTCAGGTGTTGGCGCAGGGCACGATGTTTGTCTACTACGGTCCTTTAAGCAAGATAATGGGTGAGGTCATCGAAACGCAGTTTGATGATCACAGCGGGTATGATCGCTCGATCATGTCACGCAAACAACAGCTCATCCCGGCTATTTTAGAATCGCTTGAAGAATGACTCATTTGAAAGGATCTTCTCTTTTCGATCGTATTAATAATGAAAGGGCAACCGCTTTTAAAAGAGGTAACCATGATGCGAAGTGATGATGAAATAAACGAAACTATCGATCGATACAGCGATCTTGTCTATCGTCTGTGTATGGTAAATCTTAAAAATCAGGCGGATACGGAAGACATCTTCCAGACCGTCTTTTTAAAGTACGCTCAAAACAAGACGGTCTTTGCCTCAAAAGAGCACGAGAAGGCTTGGTTTATAAGGGTCACGATCAACGCCTGCCGTGACTTGCTCAAAAGTTTCTTTAAACGCAAGACGGTACCGCTTGACTCTTTGCTTGAAATGGCAGCCCAAAGAAAAGATGATCACCTTGAAGTCTATGAAGCCCTGATGGCACTGCCGCAAAAAGAAAGAGAGATCATCTACCTCTATTATTATGAAGGATACAGTGCTATCGAGATCGCCGATCTTTTAAAGATAAAGGTCAACACCATCTATACACTGATGGCAAGAGCCAGGGGAAAACTTAAGAAGATACTGGAGGACGACTATGAATAAGATCTGCCAAGCCTTTGATTCATTTAAAGCTGATAGTGATCTCAAAGAAAAGACTAAAGAAATGATAAGAGCTAAAAGAGGCAAAAAAAGAGGCTATCGATCTTACATCGTGGCTTTTGCGGCCTGTTTTGTCTTTGTGGGATTTGGTATCTATCTTTTCTTTGATCCGACTCTTTCTTTAGCGATCGAAGTAAATCCTGCGATCGAACTTGGGATCAACCGCTTCGATATCGTCATAAGTGTCACGGCTAAAAATGATGACGGTCAAAAACTTTTGGCCGACATCGATATCCTTTTTAAAAACTGCAATGAAGCGGTAGAGATCATCGTTGATGATGATTACGTACAAAGTCTAATGAGCGCCGATGAGATCTTATCGATCGGGGTCGTCGGCGATGGGGAGCAATCCCAAAGAGTCCTTACCGATATCGAAAACGAGACGAAAGGGCATGAGCATATCGATTGTTTTCACGCCAGTGACAATGATGCAAAATGCGCTGACGATCTAGGTCTTTCTCACTCTCGCTATCGCTGGTATGAACTCTTAAAACAAATAGATCCAACCATAGATGCCGAAACGATCGCTTCGATGAAGATCAGTGAGATCGTCGATCTGTATACAGAACTTGGCGGCGACCTTAACAAAATCGATGCCGAAAGCCATCACAGCAAAACCCATCATGGCCGCGAATGATTTTTGGTGATAGATATTTACGTCAGTCTTTGGTTTTGCTATAATGTTTAAGCGTTTAGGCGCAAATACACACACTATGGATGCGTCATTCCGTGCCTTTATGAGGTTAATGACGATTGGAAGTAGTGGCGGAGTAACGGAAAGAGAGGAAAATTAAATTGACACAGTTAGTTAGCATGCGCAAACTTCTGGAAAACGGTGTACATTTCGGACATCAGACCAGAAGATGGAACCCAAAGTGTAAACCATTCATCTACACAGCTAAAAATGGTATTTACATCATCAACTTGGAAAAGACTTTAGAGTATGTTCAAGTTGCCTACGGCAAGATGAAAGAGATCGCTGAAAAAGGCGGTAAAGTATTATTTGTCGGTACGAAGAAACAAGCACAACAGATCATTCTTGATGAATCGCTGAGAAGTGGCAGTTTCTATGTCAACCAGAGATGGTTGGGCGGAACTCTCACGAACTTCAGAACGATCCAAAAAAGGATCAAACGCCTTTTAGAGATCGAAGAATTAGAGGCTTCAGGAACGATCAATGTATATCCTAAAAAAGAGATAGCTCAGATCCGCAAAGAGGCATCACGCCTAGAGAACTTCCTTGGCGGCATCAAAGAGATGAAAAAACTTCCGGATGCGATCGTTGTCGTCGATCCTACCGAAGAGCACAACGCCGTATTAGAAGCTCGTAAGTTGAATATCCCGGTATTTGGTCTTTGTGATACCAATTGCGATCCGGCTTTACTCGACTATCCGATCCCGTCAAATGACGATGCGATCAAATCGATCAAACTAATGATGTCTTTATTGGCAGATGCGATCGTTGAGACAAAGGGCGGCATCTTACAAGACGCCTATCAAGAAGGTGACGATGTCGCTGACATCACGATGGCTGACGTTATCGTCAATGTCGAAAAACACGCTGAAGAGCAAGAAAAACGTCGTCGTCAAAGAAATGAAGAGAAACGTCAAAGGATGAACAACCAACGCCGTTTCAATTCAGAAAAACGTTTCGTTGCTAAAAAAGATGAAAATAAGGAGGAGAAAGCAGCACAGCCGGCTCCTCAAACAGAAGTTAAAGAAGAGACTAAGACAGAAGAAACAGAAGTAAAAGGAGAGGAATAATGGCAGTTACAGCTCAGCAAGTAAAAGAACTCAGAGAACGTACCGGTGCCGGTATGATGGATTGTAAGAAAGCTTTGACTGAATGTGACGGCGATATGGAAAAAGCCATTGACTGGCTGCGTGAAAAGGGCATCGCTAAAGCTGCTAAAAAGGAATCGCGTATCGCTGCCGAGGGCCTTTCAAAAGTCATCACCAAGGGCAACAAGGCTTGTGTCGTTGAGATCAATACAGAGACTGACTTCGTATCAAAGAATGAAAGCTTCTTGCATTTGCTCGACACGACCGTAAATGCGATTATCGACGGTGAGCCAAAGACGCTCGAAGAGGCTTTGAAGTTAGATTGCAACGGTAAGACTTTGAACGATCTCTTTATCGAGGCAGTCGCGACCATTGGTGAAAAGATCACTCTGCGCCGTTTTGAGATCTTGACTAAAGAAGATGCTGATTGCTTTGGCGTATATATGCACAATCAAGGTCAGATCAGTGTCGCCCTGATCTTAAAGGACAGTCAGGACAGCGAGGTCGCTAAACATATGGCGATGCAGGTCGCTTCTATGGCACCAAGTTATGTTTCACGCAACGATATGCCGCAGGATGTCGTTGAGCATGAAAGACAGATCCAGACTGAGATCGTCAAAAACGACGAGAAGCTAGCCGGTAAACCGGAAAAGGTCTTGGCCGGTATCATCGAAGGCAAGGTCTCAAAGAACTTGCAAGAGATGTGTCTTGTCGATCAGGCCTACTTCTTAGAACCTGATAAGAAATGTGGTCAATATCTGAAAGAAAACAACACTTCCGTAAGTGTGTTTGTCAGATATCTCGTCGGTGAAGGTTTGGAAAAACGTGAAGAGAACTTCGCTGAAGAAGTTGCTAAACAAATCGGTTAATGAGAAGGGGACGTTTTTTGTCCCCTTTATTTTTTAGGAGATTTTTATGTATAAGAGAGTTTTATTGAAATTGAGTGGCGAAGCTTTAGGCAACGGCAAAGGGCTTTATGATCCTGATTTTTTGGATGAACTCGCTGAAGAGATAAAAGAGATCGCCAATCAGGGCACCGCGGTAGCGATTGTTGTAGGCGGTGGTAACCTCATTCGCGGTCGCATTCTTGAGGAGCTCGGATTTGATCGTGTCAGCGCTGACTATATGGGTATGATGGGAACGGTCATGAATGCGATCGCTTTGGAAAATGTATTGAAAGATCATAATGTGAAAGCCAAAGCTTTAAGTGCTATCGATGTCGAGACTTGCGAAAAATACAATGCCCTGAATTCACGTGAATACTTAGATAAAGGTTATGTCGTGATCTTTGGCGGCGGCGTTTCGCAACCGTATTTCTCAACTGATTCCACAGCGGTATTGCGCGCATTAGAAAACAAGTGTGATGTCATCTTCCTTGCGAAAAACGGTACCGATGGCGTTTATGACAGTGACCCTTCACTCAACAAAGACGCAAAGAAATTTACTGAGATCACTTATGAAGAACTACTCGAGCGTGATCTTAAAGTCATCGATGCCAGTGCTGCGGCCATGGCCAGAGAATATGGCCTAGATGCGTTCGTATTCAATATGAATGGTAAAGGAAATATCAAAAAGGCTATAAATGATACGACGATTGGTACTATAATTAAGGCAAAGGAGAAATAATCAAAATGATGGATGATATTATTAAAATGTGTCATGAAAAAATGACAAAAGTTACTGAGCAATTCGGTTCAAGACTCAATCAGGTACGTACCGGGCGAGCTAATCCGATGCTTCTTGACGCTATTGAAGTTGAATACTATGGTGCGATGACCCCGATAAATCAGATGGCTTCGATCCAAGTCAGTGAAGGTAAGACATTGGTGATCAAACCTTACGATTCTTCAAGTTTGAAAGATATCGAAAGAGCCATCAATAAATCGGACCTCGGTTTACCGCCGACAAACGACGGTGCTCTCATAAGAATAACTGTACCGCAACTGACCGAAGAGACCAGAAAGGGCTATTGTAAAGAGGTTTCCAAATATGCCGAGGATGCAAAAGTTCAGGTCCGCAATATTCGTCGGGAAGTAAATGAAGTTTTAAAGAAAGATAAGACAATACCTGAAGATACCCAAAAGGATCTTCTTGACAAAGTTCAAAAAGAAACCGAAAAGATCACAAAAGAGATCGATGAGATAGCTGCTAAAAAAGAGAAAGAAATAATGACTATCTGATATGATCCCTCAGATACCTAAACATATTGCCATCATAATGGATGGCAATGGTCGATGGGCTCAAAGCAGGGGCAAGATGCGCTATGAAGGGCACAAGGAAGGGACTAAGAAGGTCCGTGATATCGCCATTCATGCCAAGGAAATGGGCGTCAAGTGTTTGACTCTCTACGCCTTTTCTACCGAGAATTGGAAACGTCCGCAAGGAGAAGTCAATTATATAATGTCGCTGCCTAAGCTCTTTTTTGCCACTTATCTCAAAGAGATCATGGCCAACGACATTAAAATCAAAATGATCGGAGAAAGGGAAGGGATCCCTAAAGGAGCGCTCTCCTTTTTTGAAGAGGCGATTGCCGATACAAAAGATAATCAGGGGATGATCTTAAATTTTGCCGTGAATTACGGTTCCCACTATGAAATCGTCCGCGGTATCAAAAGCTATGCCGATGATGTGCTGAAGGGTCGAAAGAATGATCTTGAACCCTCTGACTTCAGTGAGTATCTCATGACAGCCGATCTTATGGATATCGATCTTATGATCAGGACAGGCGGCGAAAAACGCCTTTCCAATTTCTTGCTGTGGCAATTAGCTTACAGCGAGCTCATTTTTCTTGATACTTACTGGCCGGATTTCAGTGAAGCAGAATTTGACAGCTGTATCGAAGAATTCAAAAAGCGTAAACGACGTTTTGGAGGTTTGAATGAAGACGAGAGTAATTAGTGCGTTGGTATTGGCTTTGATCTGTATACCCTCTTTAATATTGGGTGGTATCTTTACCGATATCCTCATGATCGCTGTCGTCCTCATCGGCTGCTTTGAATTTTGCACCATAAGAAAGAAACGCTTCAATGTTTTGCTCTACCCGTCGATGGTCGCTTTTGTGGCTTTGATCAACGTGTTCAACAATAACCAAGTCGGTCTTATCATCTTCTATATCATCTATCTGTTCTTTATTGCCATGATATTTGAAGATATTACCCTTGATGATATCTCTTCGGTCTTCATGATGAGTATCATCATCGGTTTTGCTGTTTTTTCCGTCGTCAAGATGTATGATCGCGACAATGGTTATCTGATGATGATCTATATCTTGCTTGCGAGCTTTGGTTGTGATATCGCCGCCCTTTTTTGCGGTATGCTTTTTGGTAAACACAAA
Organism: uncultured Erysipelotrichaceae bacterium; assembly: GCA_944325295.1. Classification (GTDB taxonomy): domain Bacteria; phylum Bacillota_I; class Bacilli_A; order Erysipelotrichales; family Erysipelotrichaceae; genus JAHHTG01. The sequence goes on from CALUZL010000055.1 coordinate 8,357, forward strand.
CTAAACGAGCGGATATCGCCCAAAAAGACCGTTGAAGGTGCGATTGGCGGCTGGTTCTTTGGCTTTATCCTGTCATATGTTTTTGCCTGGTTTGCCTTTCCGGAAAAATTGCGGGGTGCTGCTTTGATCATATCTTTGATCTTGCCGATAGTATCACAGATCGGTGATCTTTCTTTCAGTCTTATAAAGAGAAACTATGGCGTTAAAGACTTTGGATCGATCATACCGGGTCATGGCGGTATCCTTGATCGTATCGACTCTTTACTTTTTTGTTTGATCTTTTTTGCCTCAGTCTGGGAGTTTTTCTTATGAGAGAAGTCATAATCTTAGGCTTGAGTGGCAGTATCGGGACGCAGACCTTAGATATCATAAAAGACCATCCCGATGCGTTTTCGATAGCTGCTGTCAGCGTCGGTAAAAACATTTCCTATCTCGATACCTTTTTAAAGGACAATCCCGTAAAGAATGCCTATGCACTAAGTATCGATGATAAGCTTCGCACAAAATATCCCGATGTCAACTTCTATGAAGGTGATGATGGGATCGAAAAGATGCTTCTCGATGTAAAACACGATCTTTTAGTCAACGCTTTAGTGGGGTTTGTGGGGTTTAGGCCGACATTTATCGATATTCAAAGAGGGATCGATGTCGCTTTGGCCAATAAGGAAAGTTTGGTCGTTGGCGGTGACCTGATCAAAAAAGCCATGTGTCAAAGCGGCGCCAAACTCTATCCGATCGATTCGGAGCATTCGGCGATCGATCAGCTCATAAGCGGCAAGCGCAAAGAAGACATAAGAAGGCTCATCATCACGGCCAGCGGCGGTGCTTTTCGCAACAGGGAACGTTCTGAGCTGAGACATGTAAAAAAAGAAGACGCCTTAAGACATCCGACCTGGTCTATGGGCCAAAAGATAACTATCGATTCCGCAACGATGATGAATAAGGGTTTTGAGATCATCGAGGCACATTATCTTTTTGATATACCTTATGAAAGGATCGCTGTTGTCATGCACCCTGAAAGTATCGTCCATTCTTTAGTCGAGTTTAACGACGGCTCGATCTTAGCTCAACTCAGCGAACCGGATATGCACTTAGCGATCAGCTACGCTCTATTTGGACGCCATCTTTCCTACAGTGGGCAAAAAGCCTTAGATCTTGTCAAATGCGGTCAACTTCACTTTGCCGAACTTGATCCTTTGCGATTCCCGCTTTTAAGGGTCGCCAAGATGGTCGGTGAACTGGCTGGCAATCTGGGTGCTGTTATAAATGGAGCTAATGATACTGCTGTAAATCTTTTTTTGAAAGATGAGATACCTTTTTTAATGATCGAAGAGACGATCATCGAAGCTGTTAAAGAAGCTGAATACATAAAAGAGCCGACACCGCAACAGGTCAAAGCAAGTTATGAAGAAGCGGTAAGGTTCGCTATCAGATACGCAAAGAAAAATGCCGATATTGGATAAGATAGATTCACCTCAAGATCTGCGAAAACTCGATATAAGATCGCAAATGATCTTAGCGGATGAGCTGAGAGAGGAGATCTTGAACATATGTTCTAAAAAAGGGGGACATTTAGCCTCCAATTTGGGCGTGGTCGAATTGACGATTGCGGTCCATACCGTGTTCAATACACCGATCGATAAGGTCGTTTGGGATGTCGGTCATCAGACCTATGCACACAAGATCCTGACATCAAGAAGGGAAGCGATGGCTTCGCTTAGAGATTTGGGTGGTCTTTCCGGATTCCCTAAAAGATATGAATCGGAGTATGATGTCTTTGATACCGGCCACAGTTCGACCTCGATCTCTGCAGCGCTGGGTTTAGCTAGAGCTCGCGATCTGAAAGGAGAAAAAAACCGGGTCATCGCCATCATCGGTGATGGCGCCCTGACCGGTGGCATGGCCTTTGAAGCTTTAGCTGATGCCGGCAGCAGTAAGAGCGATATCATCGTCATCTTAAACGATAACGAAATGAGCATCGAAAAAAATAACGGCGGTATGGCTATAGCTTTATCCAAGGCCCGAACCAAACCGCTTTACACCAATTCCAATCGCATAATAAAGAAAGCTGTTTTGAAAGTACCCTGTGTGGGTGAATATGTCGTCAAGGGCGTAAGAAGGATAAAGCACACTTTAAAGCAGTTGCTCATTCCGGATATGATATTTGAAGACATGGGTTTTACTTACTTGGGTCCGGTCGATGGTCATGACCTCGAAAAACTGGAAGCGATGCTTTATCGAGCTCGTGATCTCAAAGGACCGGTCTTGATCCACTGTCTTACT
>CALUZL010000056.1 GCA_944325295.1 uncultured Erysipelotrichaceae bacterium
TCTGGCATAGATCGTAGCACTTTCAAAGGCCGTCATGTCAAGCGGAGTGATGTCAAGGGCGCCAAAAGCCTCATCGATGATGGTGATGATGTTTTCATCTTGGCTTTCATCAACTCCCTGAACTTCGATCAGATAATCTTTCGGGTAAAGCCTTTTGGTCACCGATTCCATCGAAAACCACATACTGGTGGTGCTGGCGGTCATGACTAAGATCATCGTCGCCATAATGCAGATGCTTCCAAGGCCGGCGGCATTCTTCTTCATCCGAAACATCAGATGGCTGATGGTGATGAAATGTTTGGTCTTATAGTAAAAGCCGGGCCGGTTTTTAAGGAATTTCAAAAGGGCGATGCTGCCACTTGTAAAAAGGAGATAGGTGCCGATGATGACGCAGATCACTGCCGGGAAAAAGATCGCCAGCGCTTCAAACTGGTTCATCTCGATATTGGCGATATAGTAACCGGCGATCATAAAGAAAAGACCGATGATCGTGATGAGCCATTTGGCCTTCGGTTCCCTTTCGCCGCTGTCTTTCTCTTTTAAAAGTTTTATCGGGTCAGTCTTAACGATGCTGAACGCTCCGGATACAAACAAAAGAAAGAAGATGAAGCCAAAGTAGATAAAGGTCGCAAAGATCGTCACTAAGTTGATGTCAAAGCCAAAGATGACTTCAAGCGCTAAAAACTTTAATATTATCAAAAAGGCCAGCTTTTCAAAGATGATGCCCAAAACGATCCCGCTAAACGTCACAAAGAGATAGATAGCCAGATCTTCGATCAGCAACATCTTCACAAGGTCGCTTTTAGAAAGTCCTAAGACATTATAAAGACCGATCTCGCTTTTGCGCTTTTTGTTGATGAAACTGCTCGTATAAAAAAGGAAGATCAGGGCAAAGATGTAGATGATAAAGGAGCCCATATTCAAAAAACTCGAAACATAGCCTCCGGCATACGTCGTCATAAGTGACTCGTTATGGGCTAAAGAGTTGACGATGTAGGAAAGAGTGATGATCCCGGTGGCCGACAAGACGAAAGGAAAATAGAGACGCTTGTTTTTGAGGATACTGTCTTTAGCCAAGCGCAAAAGGACACTTTTCATCATCTTTTGCTCCCCTTTAGTAAAAGCGTCAAAGTATCCGAGATCTTGATAAACAAGTCCTCATAGCTCAGATCGCCCTTGTAAAGCTCATGAAAGATGACACCGTCTTTTATAAACAGGACTCTCGAAGCAAAACTTGCCGCTTTGACGGAGTGAGTGACCATGAGGATCGTTTGCCCGGCACGGTTTATATCTTCAAAGATCTTTAAAAGCTCGTCGCTGGAGCGGCTGTCCAAAGCGCCGGTAGGCTCATCGGCCAAGATGAGTTTTGGCCGGTTTATCAAAGCGCGGCCGACTGCTACTCTTTGTCTTTGTCCGCCGGATATCTCATAGGGATATTTCTCTAAGAGATCTTCGATATTCAAAGGTTTCGCTATCGCCTTCAGTCTTTCATTCATCTCTTTGTACTTAAAACCGGCTAAGACCAAAGGCAATAGGATATTGTCCTTATTTGTAAAGTTTGGCAACAGGTCAAACTCCTGAAAGACAAAACCGAGATTGTTGCGCCTAAAGATCGTGATATCTTTATCTTTGATATCTTTTAAACACTGACCTTTGAGGTCCACCTCGCCATCACTGGGTTTATCAAAGGCGGCTAAGATGTTTAAAAGCGTCGTCTTACCGCTGCCGCTTTCCCCCATGATCGTGACAAATTCACCCTCTTTGACCTTAAAGGTGACGCCGTTTAAAGCCGTAGTCTTATTTGCCAAAAGACGGGTCGAATAGATCTTCTTAACCCCTCTGACATCCAAAAGTTCCATAATGTTTCCTCCTACGACTCTATTCTATGATCATCGCCGATAATAATCCCTTGATCATCCTTACATTTCGCGTTTTAAGCTTACGATCATGTAAGGTCATCAAAACGCAAGCCGCGCTCTTTAAAGGTAAGGCCGACTGTCGTTCCCTCTTTGACCTTGGAGGCGATCTTTATCTCGATGTTGAGGATATCGCAAAACTTCTTTGAAAGGTAAAGGCCGATGCCGGTCGCCCGCTTGTCTTTGCGACCGACGGTGCCGCTGTAGCCTCTTTCAAATATCAGGGGAAGATCTTCTTTGGCGATCCCGATACCGTTATCTTTGATATACAGAGTATCATCTCTCCAAAAGATCTTGATCTCGCCATCACTTTTGGTGTACTTTAAAGCGTTTGCCAGGATCTGTCCGATCACAAACCCCAACCATTTGGCATCGCTCAGGACTTTTTTGTCCACTCCCTCATAACTTATCCTGATCTTTTTCAAGATAAAGATCACGCTGGCCCGCTTGATCTCTTCTTTGATGATCTTGTCAAGATCGACCTCTTCAAAGACAAAATCACGATCCCTGTCGACTACCTTGAGATAAGAAAGGACCATCTCCACATAGTTTTCGATCTTTAACAATTCCATTTCCAATTTCGGATCTTCATGATCTTCCAAAAGCAAGCGCATGGCACTGATCGGCGTTTTGATCTGATGGGCCCAGATCGTGTAGTAGTCGATCAACTCCTGCTTGTTTTTAAGGTCTTTATCGTTTACATCTTTTAGGATTCTACATGTCCCCTCGATCATCTCGAGGTAGAGCTTTTCGATTTCGCTTTTAGGAAAAAATTCAATCGGACCAAGTAAGTAATTATCCCTTAATTCCTTTACCTTCTTGTAGTGTTTACGATAGAAGTAATAATCGCCCAGAAAATAAAAGATGATCACGACCAAAGACAGGATATCGATATAGGCATAGACTTCAACATTGATGCCGTAAAGAAAAAGGCCGATATTGAAAAGGGCCAAAAGAGCACCGACCAGGGCGAAGACGCCCCTTTTCAAATAGAGATAATCCCTAAACATCTTTTAAGATATACCCCTGTCCTTTTTTCGTTTCGATGAAATCTTGCAAACCGATATCCTCAAGCTTGCGGCGCAAACGGGCGATATTGACGGTAAGTGTATTATCATCGATGAATTCATCCGTCTCCCAGAGTTTCTGCATCAGTTTTTCACGCGTCACGACAAGATTCTTATCTTCGAAAAGTGTCTTTAAGATCCGAAACTCGTTTTTAGTCAGTTCTGCTTCTTTTTTGTCATATAACAGTACCTGATCGCCAAGGCGAAGGATCGCCCCTTTGACTTCTAAATGATCCTGTTTAACCTGCCAATCATATGCACGGCGCAAAAGCGCTGTGACCTTAGCTACTAAGACATCATTATCAAAAGGCTTTACTAAAAAGTCATCAC
>CALUZL010000057.1 GCA_944325295.1 uncultured Erysipelotrichaceae bacterium
GTATCGATGTTATCGCTGATACAAAAAACCTTCATACAACTCCTACAAACTGTTGATAAGCAAGATAGAAATAAGCAGACCGTAAATCGCAACACCTTCACCCAAGGCGACGAAGATCATCGCTTTACCGAAGTTATCGCTGTTTTCACTGATAGCGCCGATAGCAGCCGGTGCAGCAGCTGCAACCGCAATACCGGCACCGATACATGAACAACCCGTAACAAGTGCCGCACCGATGAAACCAAGACCCTGAGCTAAAGTACCCGTGATCGAAGCCTCTTCGGCAAAGACGTGATTAGCGCCGACAACAAGCGTGATGGCAAAGACGCCCATAAACATAGCGACATGGCCTAATACACGATTTCTGACATTGGCTTTCGTTACCCCTTTTTTCATAATTGCGATCGAAGCAAAAACCAAAGCCATACCTCCTAAAGCAAACAACATTTCTAACATCTTTTTTTTCCTCCTAAATAAATCTATTTTACAGATGCTAAGGCCGTAAATTTCTTACCGCCACCATCGTAATAACGTGAAAACATTTCATAGTATTCAAGACGTAAAGTCTGAATACCGACGATGAGTCCTTCAAGGCACATTACAAAGATATTGCCAAAGATAAAGACGACGATTCCGGCATTTCCCGTCATTTCAACTAAGGTCATGACGACAAGCATCATACCGGCATGTGAAAGGACGAAGCCGCCGACCCTTAAAAAGGACATCGTATTGGATACATACTCAAGGATCGTTGCGATCATTTCAAAGATACCTTGAAGTATAAAACTGCCCCAGCCCTCTTTGGGCTTCATCGGCTTGCCCTCAAGCGCTTCACCAAGAGGCTCTTTGAGCAAGAACAGAACAAACGGAATGCCGACAAAGATGATGATATAGACCGGCGTGAGAACATTGCCGCCTAAGATAAACATATTTGCCGCCGCAAAGATGACATAGGAGTAAAAGACAAATCCGGCAACGCCCGATGTCGAAAACAATAACTCGCCCCATCTTTTGCGCTTGTAATTCTTAAAGATATTCAAAGCCATCGATATCAGTATGAGCAACATACCGATCGCCACCGCTCCAAGAAGCAGAGTCATCGTGGCGCTTCCATCCATGACTTCGATCAGTTTGTGTTCAGTATTGAACAGTGCTTGATGTACCGGCACCAAGATCTCCTCGTCGCCAAAGACACTGCCGAAAAGGAAACCGAAGATCATCGCAAAGATACCGATACGGGATATGATCCCCAAAAGCTTGTTCTTCTTCTTTTTGATGTCGTAGAGGTAAGTACCTCCCAAAAACAGTAAAAATCCCTGACCCAGATCACCAAACATGATCCCAAAGAGGATACAGTAGGTGATGCCCAGAAAGACCGTCGGATCAAAATCTTTATATGATGGTAAAGAGTACATCTCGACAAACATCTCAAACGGTTCAAAGAAACGGTTGTTTCTAAGCAGAGTCGGCGCCGTCAGATCCGGTCTTTCACTTGGATCTTGAACTTTAAAAGTTACCGGCAGCTCTTTAAAAGCTGCTTCGTATGTACTCTCTTTATCCGCGGGGATAAAACCGGACAGGACGTAGTCTTTATCGTTCATGATCGTCACATATTCATACAGATGATAAAGGTTGTCGTTTTCACTGCAGAAGGCGTAGATGTCCTCTAAACGATCCTTATACTGCGCAATTACTTTATTGACATCGATATTCGGGATACGGATCTCTTCAAAGTAGAGCGAATTGAGCAGTCTTCTGGCTTCACCATAGAAGGTGTTGGATGTCGCAACGACGACCCAGTGGTATTGCGAATTTGAGTGCAGGATACAAGTCTCGACCGTCTTATTGTCGGAATAGTTCAATTTTTTATACGAATCCAAAGGCAGACGTCCGAAATCGAAATGCAGGTATTGACAACTGTGCAAAGCTTCAAAGTCACACTCGCCAAGCTTATCGAGGGCCTTGCGGTCATCCTCGGTCAACATCACGTCTTCCCCACACGATGAAAGTTCAATATCCTTAGAGAAGTCTTTGATAAAGCTTTCGATCTCCTCTTTACTGTAGTCTTTGTCGTAGTGATCTTTACTTCCGACATCAAGACCGATAGAATGGCTCAGATTCTTCAGATTGTTCAAATAATCCGAATAGTTGTTTTCTTCATTTATGACCTTGCCGCCATTGTCTTCGTTGATGATATTGATCGCCAATTCCGGATGCAGAAGTCCGGTCTTTGACGATGCCAGAAGCATATCATCCAGATGTTGATGATCAGTGGCGACACTGACAAATTTCATTTTGACGATTGACATCTCTTTACCCCCTTTACTATCAATATATGAGCATGCGCTTGATCTGATCGATCGGCACACGATATCTGACACCTTCAATTATATCGATGATATTTTCGATCTCGATCCCCATCAGGTTCATATAGGCGTATAAGACCAGATTGGGATTGCTCGAAAACAGGATCTGCCGACGATTCATGTTGTAGTTGATCATCTTCGTCGTGTGTTCGATATAAAGAAAATTCGTTTCTTTGATATAGTTTTTATATCCGGAAGCTAACAAGCGGTCAAATATGTGATCGGCATCACTGTGATCGATGATATCTTCGATCTCCTTTTTTGAAAAGCGGGAATAGATCGGCGTGATCATACTCTTGATGAGCTCGTTTCCAGCCTTGAAATACTTCTTTAGACGATAGATCTTAGAGATATTGTCAAGTTCCACTTCCGTATTGAACAAAGACTCAATCACTTCCCGATCTTCACCTTTAAAATTCTTTCGGACAAAACTTTGGACCGTTTCAAAGTAATAGCGATGAAGTTCCTGGTCGATACCGGCAAAGTCAAAATCATCCATTTCCTTTTTTTGGTATTTTTCAACGATAGAGTAGTAAGGTGTATTCTTGAGCACTTCCAAAAGCTCGTCAAAATTACGGCAGGCAGCGATCGCTTTTAGATCAAAACAGACCTGGTTTTCGATTATGACCGGAAGCTTAGCCGTAACGGCATTATAATCATTGGATACAAAAGAGCGGATGACGGTAAGTATGAGGTTTATCTCCGACTGTCTGACGATCATCGCCGCTAACCCCTTAGCTTCACTGCCAAAGGCATAGCGCAAGATCGCCGATAATCTTATGACCAGATCATTTCTGATCAGGATCTCAAGCTGACCGCGGTGTAAAGCTTTTTCATTTATGCCTTCAAGACTGGCACTGTAGTACGTCTCATTTTTTAAATAGGATGCGATCTCCGGTACGCTCCTTTTTTGTAAGAGGTTATTATAATCGGTATCCTTGAGACGTTTGGCATAGATCGCCTTGGTCTTGGTGGTCATCGCATTTAATACTGCTTCCATATAAACACCAAAAAACTATTTGACACAGCGATCAAACAGTTCTTTCTCCCATTCTCCTTTTTTAGCATCGTAAGTGGCCTTCAGCTCTTGGGCCATCTTGGTATAGTAAGCATCGTTTACTTTGACATCTTGAGCGATCTTTTGGTCAAGCTGCGCCTTGCGCTCCTTGACTTTCGCTTCGACTTCTTCCCACGTCTTATTTTTGATCGTCTCTTTCTCTTGAGCGATCTGCTTTAAGACTAAAGCCTTTTTATCGTATACATCTGAAACCTTTTTAACAGTCTCTTTGTCGAAGTCTATCAACTCTTTAACGTCTTTAAGTTCCATACTTACCCCCTATTAACGCAAATATTTTAGCACAATTCAAAAAAATTTAAACTCTATTTTACAGTTTCCGCCAGCGGCTCAGAATAGAATTTTTCAAATGCCTTGTAAAGATAGATGACATCCTTGCTGCCACCGGTCTCATACACCGAATGCATCGCCAAGATCGCAAGACCGATATCGATGGTCCTGATGCTCAAATGACGATTGGCGATATTACCAAGCGTACTGCCGCCACGAGCGTCGGATCGATTTGTAAAATACTGATACGGAATATCGCCCTTGCGCAAAAGTTCCGTAAAGATCGCCTCTGACATAGCGTCGCTGGTATAGCTTTGATTGGCACTGTATTTGATGGCGATACCTTTGTTGATACACGGATAGTTTTCGGGATCGGATTTCTCCGGATGTGCCGGGTGAATGGCATGTGCCACATCGTAAGATATCATAAAGGAATCGGCAATAGCTTTATGGATATCGATAGCCAAAGCCTTAGCTATCCTTTCAAGATTGACCCTGAAAAAATCACTGTCGGCACCCTGATAGGTAAGCGATCCGACCTCTTCATTGTCAAAGATCACACAGACATTTATGGCATCCTCATCATAACTTTTAAGCAGGGCCAAAAAAGCGATGATGCCGCCTAAGAGGTTATCGATGTGATAGGAGCTGTAAAGCTCACCGTTTCCAAAAACACTGGGGCGCAAACGCGGATAGAGGTAAAGATCGTGGCTGATGATATCATGACCGGTCTTAGTCTTTAAAAAGTCCATGAGATCAAAGTCTTGATCTAAAGTTACGATCGGCAAAAGATCACTTTGCGGATTAGCTTTAAAGCCATTATTCGCTTCCCGATTTTGATGGATGGCCAAAGAAGGAATAATGCAAAAATCCTCCTTCAAATCAAAAGGAACACTCTTTAAGCGTCCGTCTTTTTTGACGATCAGTCTTCCGGCAAGCGAGAGCGGACGATCAAACCAGGGCATCCATAGAGGTCCGCCATAAATCTCTGTATTGAGTTTTACGTATTTGCCATCCTTTATTAGCGGTTTGGGTTTTAACTTAAAACTCGGACAGTCATCATGACTGGCAATTATCTTAAACAGAGGTCTTTCAAGCTTTTTGGGAACGTTTACGATCATTAAAGAGGTATCGTTTCTTCTTATGTAGTAGTGACCGCCCTTTTCGATGATGTAATCTTCATTTTCCTTCAGTTCTCTATAACCCTGATCGGCCAATATCTTTGTGAAATTAGCTACGGTTTGATACGGTGTCGGACAATCATTTAAAAGATCGAGTACTCTTTTAAGCATCACTTCACCTCGTTCATTAAATTTTCGACGTCTTCAATGGTGAAACCGCCGCCGATCAAGCTGTCTTTGAATTCGCCGTTGACCAAAGCGATGAGATGGGGAGTATAGATGACCGGCTCACCATCGTCATGTCTTAAGATCGGATCCAAGATCGTCGTCAGTTCATCCATCGAGGCAAAAAAGTCATAGACTCCATCTTCCGGGTAGACGTTGAGGTAGTATACCGTCGTATCTGTGGCTTCAGCCGCCTCTTCAAACATGGCTACACTGTTTTGACAACTTCCACAATTGGTATAGCCGATATAGAACACACCGCTTCCGTCTTCGTTTATGACTCTGATAAACTCCTCAGGCGTAATACCTTTAAAATGATGATTGACGCTGTTCATATCGAGATAACCGCTCATGTCGACATCAAAACTGTCGATCGCGATCATATTGACATCTTGTTTGTTTTCACAACCAAAAAGCATCATAGTTAAAACCATAGTAAACAGTAATCTGAATATCTTTTTCATAATTACACCTCTTAACTTAAACATTATACCTTTTTATAGCGATTATGCCACAAAAAAGACAAGCGTGAAGATTGGGTTTTGGGGTCAGCTGGTGGAAAAGACCATTTCGCACAACCTCATACCTTTAAAAAATGCCCCTTAGGGCATATAGAGTATTATCGGGATCATGAGCTCATCCTTAGCACAACCGGCATGGGTAGCCTTCATCCTGAAACCGTCATCTTCATCTTTTGAAACCAAGATCTTATCCTTTTTGGCGATCGCGATAAAATCGCCGATAAACTCAACAAAACGTTCATGGTTTTGACCGTCGCCGAAAAGATGTGATCTCAAGACCTGTTCTTTACTTAATAGTATGAAATCATCTTCATACAGCGCCTTGAATTCTCTTTGAAATTCTTCTTTTCGCCCTTCTTTGATGAAAAAGGCACAAGCCCTGGGTTCGATGGACAGCGGTCTTGACATATACTCTTTGAGTTTTGTGTCATAGATATTTATAGGCTCATCGATATCGACCAGCCCATGATCGGCCACGACCATCAAAAGCACTCCCGGACTTAAAGAAAAAGCCGCCTTTTCAAGTCCGTCATTTATTGCATGCAAAAGCGCATCGCTTTCCTTGGCATCGACTCCTTTTTTGTGCAAAAGCGAGTCATAAGCGTCAAGATAGGCATAGACAAAGCGCTCATCGGCAAAACTGGCCTTAGCGATCATGTCAAAGAAACCCTCGAGGTCTTTAAACCCACCCTCGACGATATACTCAGGACCGATCTCAGCGGCTTTGATACCCTTGGCATTCAGCTCATCCATGATCGTTTCCGTTTTGATGGCTTTTTTAGCGAAATCGGGATATTTCTTTTTACTGTAATATCCCTCATCCATAAAGACCGTCAGCGTATCATCGATCTCTTTAAAATACTGTGTCCAGCCAAGCCAGGCGTTCATATTGGGTGATTTGCCGTTTTTGATCGCGGTCGTAGCGGCAACTGTCGTCGGCGGAAATACCGTAGAGACTTCTTTATAAAGGTTATCGACAAGGAAGTCTCCCTTATTAAGCTTTCGTTTGAGCATCCGCGATCCCATGCCGTCGATCAGTGCCAAAATGATCTTTTGCGGCCTTTTTTCCTTTAAAAGAGCACTGAAAGCGGGATCAGGATCATAAAAAGTCTCCAAAGCGAAATAATCGCGGATACTGTTGATATAGGCTAAGATCGATTCTTTATAGTCGACAAACATGTTAAGCCATATCTTTGAGGAACTGCAGATAAGCCCGATATGCTTCATAGATATCGACTTTGCTGGCGACCTCACTTGGAGCGTGCATGTTTTGAACAGCGATACCGGCATCGATGACTTGCATGTCAAGATTTGCCAAGATGTAAGCGATCGTGCCGCCGCCGCCCTGGTTCACCTTGCCAAGTTCGGCAGTCTGCCAGGCGATATCACCCTCATCCATAACTTTGCGCAATTTGGCGATGAATTCCGGATGAGCGTCGTTGCAACCGCTCTTGCCGCGGCTTCCGGTGTATTTGTTAAAGACGATGCCCTTGCCAAGGAAGGCCGTGTTCTTCATTTCATTGACTTGCGGATAGTTTGGATCGTATCCGGCTGAAACATCGCTTGACAACATATAACTGTTGCTCAAAAGTCTCCTCAAATTAAGTTCGGAGTAAACACCGCATTTATCCATGAGTTCAACGATCGCATTTTCAAAGAACCTTGACTGCATGCCGCTGGAACCGACCGAGCCGATCTCTTCCTTATCCACCAAGATGCAGCATGCCGTCCGCTTTGGCTTATCGATGTCAAGAATCGCCATAAGTGAAGTATAAGCACAGATCCGATCGTCATGACCATAACCCATGACCATCGAGCGATCAAGCCCGAAATCACGAGCCTTTTCGGCAGGAACGACTTCAAGCTCAGCGCTGATGAAATCATCCTCTTGGATCCCGTACGCTTTTTTAAGATAAGCCAAGATGTTTTCCTTGACGAGATCCTTTTTATCTTCATCCTTACTCTTTAAAGGGATCGAACCGACTAGAACGTTGAGATCTTCGCCCTCAACGACTTCCCCACCGCTTTTCTTCATCTGATCTTTAGCCAAATGGATCAAAAGATCACTGATGCCTACTACCGGATCATCATCCTTTTCACCGATCACGACATCGACTTTGGTTCCGTCTTTTTTACAGACGACTCCATGTAAAGCCATCGGTCTTGCGACCCACTGATACGGTTTGATACCGCCATAGTAGTGCGTGTCAAGTAAAGCCAGACCCTGATCTTCATAAAGCGGTCTCTGTTTGATATCGAGTCGCGGTGAATCGATATGCGCACCGAGGATGTTCATGCCGTTTGTAAGGTCTTCACTTCCTACCACAAAAAGACAAAGACCCTTATCGCGATTGTTGAAATAGACCTTGTCATTAGCTTTTAGTTTTTTTACCTTCGAAGCGTCCTTAAAGCCCTTGGCCTGTGCTAAAGCGATAGCGCTTTTGGTAGCTTCCCTTTCTGTCTTGGATGCACTCAGATAAGTCTTATAGCCCTCTGAGAAATCCATGACGACATTGATCTTTTTATTCGGATATTTTTCCCAAGCCGTTTTCATACTAAATTTCCTCCTACACTAGAAATCATTATACACTTTATTTTTATTTTTTTAAGCGATACGCTAAGATAGTTATATGAAAAGGTATTATGTCCTGTTTAAGGGAAGAGTTCAAGGAGTCGGCTTTCGCTGGCAGCTTTCAAACCTGGCCCTTCAAAACGCCATCAGTGGCAGTGTAAAGAATCTTGATAACGGCGATGTCGAATGCTACATGCAGGGTGAAAAAGAAAAGATCTTGGATGTCATAGCCAAGATCCAAAATATCTCGCCCTATATCCGCATCGATGACTACTTCATGAAAGAACTAAAGCTTAAAGACGAGAAGAATTTTCGCGTCCTCTATTAGCGTAATATTCCATGACGATCCCGCAAGCCACCGCCACATTTAAAGAATCGATGTTTTCCATGGGGATCTTGACGACTTCATCGGCCAGATCGTAATAGCGCTCCTTTATGCCATGACCCTCATTGCCCATGATGATCGCCATCTTTGCAAAAGAGTGTGTCTGATACAATTCCTTGGTATTTCTTCTAAGCCCGGTCGCATAGATCCTAAAACCAACTTTTTTAAGCTCGTCTATCTTTTGGTCGAGATCGACACTTTCAAGCCTGACGTCAAAAAAAGATTCTCCGGCTGCCGAAAGACATTTCTCATGGTAGATATCCGCGCAATCTTCACTGAGGTAGACCGTATCAAAGTCAAAGGCTGCTGCCGCTTTGATGATCATGCCGATGTTTTGCGGATCGGCCAAAGAATCCAAAAGCACACACCTTTTCGGCATATCGCTATCCGTCTTCCTATAGACGACGGCCGCTTTTTTTATTCCCGTCCTTTTGGTGATCTTATCCATCACTTCCTGACTTACATAAAGGTTTTCATCATCGCCATCACCGACGACGATAAGCTGCTTCAAAAGATTGCATTTTGAAGCTTTAGCGATCATGTCATCACCCGTCAAAAGGTAAAAGTCCTTGCGGTATTTCTTTTGATGGAGCTTTACGAGCTCTTTTATTTTTTTATTTGTCAAAGATGTGATCATCACTTCTCCTTTTGTCTGAAACTCATAAGCACAGCTGCCAGAGCACTTGAAGCGTTGAGTGCCGGTCTAAAGTCTGAAAAATAAGGTATGAAAAGCTCGATGTCACAGAGGTTTTGCAGATCCTTTTTTATGCCTCTTTTCTCACCGCCGACGATCAAGACCTTGCGCTTGGGCAAAGTATACTTCAAAAGATCAACGGCTTTTGGCGATCTGGCCAAGGCAATGATCTCATGATCATTTTTAAGTGCTTCAACATCCCTTTTGAGATCTTCACTCATCACTACCCTGAGCATATCAAAAGCCCCGGCCGAAGACTTCAAGATCGTATTTTCCATACTCTTTAAGTCACGTTTGGGCATGATTACCTCTTTATAACCAAAAGCCATCATCGTTCTGAACATGTAGCCGAGGTTAAACGGGTCCTCGATCCCATCGATTATGACGATATCCGCAAGATCTTTATCGAGATCGTCGAAATCTCGAAAAGAGCACTCGGCAATTATACCGCCATGGGTCTTGGTTTTTGCCAAGGCATCGATCTTATCTCGGTCGATACTTATTACCTTGTCTTTGGCGATCTTTTTTATAAAAGCGGTATTGCGATCCTTTTTATCCTTGTCGATATAGACTTTAAAGACCTCTCTTTTCTGATTGAGGAGTGCTGTTTTGGTCGCGATAGCACCTTCGATGATCATGATACCTTCCTCAACATATCGCCTTTATGAACTTCAAAAGGTACTGCCATCAATACGATGCTCATGGGTTTATTGGCGACTTCGATCCTTGACCCCATCTCGTCGCGAAGGTCCTTTACCTTTACAGGTTTATTGTCGATAAGTGGGCCAAAGATCTCAAGATCATCACTTGTCGTAAAACGATTTCGCACTTCGATGTAGGCGATCTTTGTCTGGCTATCATAACCTTTGACATAACCGACAA
>CALUZL010000058.1 GCA_944325295.1 uncultured Erysipelotrichaceae bacterium
CTAAGATAAAAAAAGTCGTCTGCAATTACTATGGCGTCACTAAGCAGCAGCTTTCATCAAAGATCAGGACTAAGAATATTGCCATCCCCCGGCAGATCGCAATGTATCTGTCCCGCAAATATCTCGATATGCCTTATAAAGACATAGGTCAAAACTTCGGCAAAAGAGATCATTCGACCGTCATCAGTGCTTGTGAGAAAGTGGAAGAAAACATCCGCAAAGACCGTTTTTATCAAAAAGCGATTCAGGAACTTGAAGCTATGCTCAAATGATATCCACACAACTCCACACTCAATCAACACACTTTAACCTTCAAATTAATCGCTTATAACAGAGGTTAAGTTTAGACTTATCAACATATCAACACACCTAATAGTAATATTAATAGTAAGTAAATATTCATTAAAAGGAGGCCGAAAATGGAATTCAAAATCTCAAAATCAGTATTCAATAACGCTTTGAGCATCGTGACAAAAGCTATATCATCGGTAGCACCGATCCCCTCTTTAAGCGGAGTAAAGATCACTGTTAAAAAAGATCGTGTCGATCTCATTGGATCGGATTCGGATATCTCGATTTTAAAGACAGTGAGACTGGCAGACCCTGAAAACAAGCTTGAGATCATCGAGGAGGGAAGTGTCGTCTTGGATGCCCGCTATATCAGTGAGATCGCCCGAAAGATGGACAGCGAAATAATAACGATCGAGATCATCGACGGCACCTTAGTTAAGATTAGCGGCCTCAATGTTGAATTTAAGATCAACGGTATGCGCTCTAGCGATTATCCGGAAATAAGTTTTGAAACTGTCAATAAGCCCAACAAGATGAATGTCTCCACTTTTGAAAAGATCGTAAGACAGACCGTCTTTGCCTGCAGTGATAAAGAATCAAGACCGGCTTTGATGGGAGTCAATTTTAAAGCTGAAGGTCTAAAGCTTGTATGCAATGCGACCAATTCGTTCAGGTTAGCGACCAAGAAAGTCGATTTGGAAAATGAGCTCGATTTCAATATTACGATCCCGGCAAAAACTTTAAACAGCGTTGTATCGATCATGGCAGAAAATCGCGAATTCGACATGATCATCGATCCCAATAAGATCTCCTTTGTTTGTGATGATACGACGATCCGAGCGCGTTTGATCGATGACTTGTATCCGGATGTATCGAGACTTATCCCCGCTTCTTTTTCGCAAGTGCTCGAGATCAATACCAGAGAACTCTTAGACGCGATCGAAAGAACTTCGTTTATCAAATCGGATGGTAAAAATGTCGTAAAGATGAGTATTGATGCTGACCGACTCGATCTTTCCTCTAATTCTTTAGAGATCGGCTCTTCTCATGAAACCTTGGAGATCATAAGCTTCAGCGGCAATCCGATCACGATATCCTGCAGTGGTAAATATTTGAGCGATGCCTTAAAAACGATCGGCAACAGTATCGCGGTGTTGAATTTCAGTGGTGAACTCAAACCGATAGTCATCTATGGAAAAGGTGATGATTCTCTGACTCAGCTTATCTCACCGATCAGAAGCTAGATAATCCAAAATTAAATATGACAAAATCACTGATTTAAGCCTTTATGGCGGCGATCAGCGATTTTTTATTTTCTCAATATCCCTATACCTTATCATCTCATCGTTTAAAATAGGCGATTTTATGATATAATATCCTCGGTAATAATATGAGAAGACAGAAGATCAAGATCAAAACGAACTATATCACTCTAAGTCAATTTCTGAAGTTGGCTGAGTTTATCCAGACCGGCGGCGAAGCTAAGTATTTTCTTTTTGAAAATGAAGTATTAGTCAACGGTGAAAGAGATATGCGTCGCGGCCGCAAACTTTATAACGGCGATGAGATCGTTTTGGAAAATGAAGGATTTGTTGTAGAGAGCGATGAAGATAAGTAGTATCGATCTTACCAATTTCCGAAATTACAGTAAGACCCATCTAGATCTGCACCCCTTTAAAAATATTATTATCGGAAATAACGGGACCGGAAAGACAAACATTCTTGAAAGTATCGCTCTTATCACAGACACAAAATCATTCAGAGCCAGTGATGACAGTGAATTGATAACGAGGGGTAAAGACAGTGCCCGTGTCGATGTAAATGCTCAGGGAAACCGCTATCGCATCATTATAAACAAAAACGGCAAAAGTCTCTTTATAAATCAGACACCGATCAAAAAGACTTCTGATTTTATTGGCAAAGTCAATTCGGTATTGTTTAAACCTGATGATTTAGAGATCTTTGGTCGCGGACCGAAGTACCGGCGTCGGGTAATGGACCTCGAGATCGGAAAGACATCTAAAGAGTATTTAAAAGCGATCTTGACTTACTCCAGACTTCTAAAGGATAAAAACGCTCTTTTAAAAGAAGAGAAGATCGATACTTTATATTTAGAATCGATCGAGGAGCGGATGGTGGAACCGATCTATACGATAATCACTAAAAGACAAGAGTTTATCGATGAATTAAACGCTAAGATCGCTAATTATTACTTTAAATTGTCCGATCAAAAAGAAGAGATCCATATCATTTATGAGCGCTGTTGTGATATCGATGCGGAAGTGATCAAAAAAGCTATTCACAACAGTCGTCAGCGCGATCTCTTTTATCATCACACCACTTTTGGAGTACATCGCGAGGATTTTCATTTCATCTTTCATGACAGTGATGTCGTAAACTATGCGTCACAGGGTCAAAGGCGACTGTTGATGATGAGTTTTAAATTGGCGCTTATCGATTACATCGTCAAGATCTCACAAGTAAGACCGATATTATTGCTCGATGATGTCCTGTCGGAACTTGACAGTGATAATCGTGAAAGACTTATAAGTTTATTATCACCCGACATCCAGACGATCATAACCGCTACCGATATAAATGGTTTAGATCTTAAGGGTGAATATCGTTTATTTACACTGAAGAAAGGAAGGAATACAAATGACTAACCATGAACATACACACTATTCCGATAATGATATTCAAGTATTGGAAGGACTTGAAGCCGTCAGGGTCAGACCGGGTATGTATATCGGATCGACATCTTCCAAAGGTCTTCACCATTTAGTGTGGGAGATCGTCGATAACTCGATCGATGAAGCTTTAGCAGGATTTGCGACGACGATCGATATCAAAGTCGATAAAAACGGAGTCGTGACCGTTAGAGATGATGGCCGTGGGATGCCGGTCGGGATCCATGAAAAGACCGGGATCTCAACGGTTGAGACGATCTTTACGGTCTTGCATGCCGGTGGGAAATTCGGTGGTGGTGCTTATAAAGTTTCCGGCGGTCTTCATGGGGTTGGTGCTTCTGTTGTCAATGCCTTGAGTGAATGGATGGAAGTCAGGGTCTTTGTTGAAGAGAAGATCTACTATATCCGTTTTGAAAATGGCGGTCACAGCGTTGAACCTTTAAAAGTCATCGGAACATGTAAAAAAGAAGAAAGTGGTTCGGAAGTTCGTTTTAAAGCTGATCCGGAGATCTTTACCGAAGGTACGGATTACGATTATCAAACACTGTATGAGAGGTTCAGACAGTTAGCCTTTTTAAATAAAGGTATCAAGATCAATTTTTCCTTTGAAGATAAAGATGGTGAAGTCAAAAATCACACCTTCTTATACAACGGCGGTCTAAAGGAATACGTTGCCTTCCTCAATCGAAATAAAACAGTTCTTCATGAAGATATCATCTATGTCGAAGGAGTCGATAAGCAGACAAACATCTCTGTCGAGATAGCGATCCAATACAACGATACCTATATCGCCAATATCTATTCTTTCTGCAACAACATCAATACCGTAGAAGGCGGTACTCATGAAGAGGGTTTCCGTTTAGCACTTAATCGAGTCATCAATAAATATGCCAAGGACAACAACTTCGTCAAAAAGGATGAAGATACGCTGCAGACCGACGACATCAAAGAGGGTCTGACTGCTGTTATCTCGATCAAACATCCAAATCCGCAATACGAAGGTCAGACCAAAGGAAAGCTTGGCAACAGTGAAGTTCGAAAAGTTGTCTCCGGAATCTTGGGTGAAGGTCTTGAAAAATTCCTTTTAGAACATCCTCAAGAGGCAAAGACGATCATCGATAAGGCAATGTTGGCATCAAAAGCTCGGATCGCCGCTCGCAAGGCCCGCGAATCGACAAGAAAGAATGCTTTGGAATTTACCTCTTTGCCGGGGAAATTAGTGGATTGTTCCTCTAAAAATGCTGAGATCTCTGAGATCTATATCGTCGAGGGTAACTCTGCCGGCGGCAGTGCCAAAGAGGGAAGAGACAGCACTTTCCAAGCAGTATTACCGCTGCGGGGGAAAATCTTGAACGTCGAAAAAGCCCGGATCGACAGGATCTTTGACAACGCAGAGATCAGATCGATGATCACGGCGTTTGGTTGTGGAATCGGTGATGAGATCGATGTCTCAAAACTCAGATATCACAAGATCGTCATCATGACCGATGCCGATGTCGATGGTGCTCACAGCTGTACTTTGATGATGACAGTCTTATGTCGCTACTTTAAACCGGTGATCGAGGGCGGATACGTCTATATCGCCATGCCACCGCTTTTCAAAGTCCAAAAGGGCAATGCCGTCAGATATGCTTATAGTGATGAAGAGTGTGAAGAATACAAAAAAGAATTTGTTTCCAACTACAAGATCCAAAGATATAAAGGTCTTGGCGAAATGGATGCTGAACAACTCTGGGAGACAACACTTGATCCCAAGACTAGAACGCTAAAAAGAGTTACGATCGAAGATGCAATGGATGCTGACAGCGTCTTCAGTATGTTGATGGGTGATGAAGTTGAACCGCGCAGAAACTTTATTACTGAAAATGCACACTATGCAAATCTTGATATTTAAGGAGGGCTGACGTGGAAGACGAAAAAAACTATATTGAAAATTTTAATCATGGCAAGATTGATGAAGTCGATATCGCTTCGGAAGTCCGCAAAGATTTCTTAGATTATTCGATGTCAGTCATCGTTTCCCGGGCGTTGCCGGATGTCCGTGATGGAATGAAGCCGGTCCATCGCCGTATCCTGTATGCGATGTATGACACCGGGATCACTCCTGATAAACCTCATATGAAATCAGCGCGTACCGTCGGTGAAGTCTTAGGTAAATACCATCCTCATGGCGATACGGCTGTCTATGATGCGATGGTAAGAATGGCGCAACCCTTCTCTTATCGTTATCCGCTGGTCGATGGTCATGGAAACTTTGGAAGTATCGATGGTGATGACGCAGCAGCGATGCGATACACCGAAGCCAGGATGTCAAAGATTGCCATGGAAATGATCCGTGACATTCAAAAAGAGACGATCGACTGGAATGACAACTTCGATGCCACCGAAAAGGAACCATCGGTATTGCCGAGTAAGTTTCCAAACCTGTTAGTCAACGGCAGTATGGGTATCGCAGTCGGTATGGCTACCAACATGCCGCCCCACAACATCAAAGAAGCTATCAATGCGACGATCGCCGTTATCGATGATCCGGATATCAGTGTTGCTGAGCTCATGTCTGAATACATAAGCGGACCCGATTTTCCAACCGGTGCTTATATCATCGGCCGATCGGGTATCCGCAAGGCTTATGAGAGTGGAAGAGGGGCGATCGTTTGCCGGGCCAAGATCGACGTCAAAGAGCTTGCTAACGGCAAAAAACAATTAACCGTAAAAGAGATCCCCTACCAGATAAATAAATCGGTTCTCTTTTCTAAGATCGCGGAACTGGCACGTGATAAGGTGATCGACGGCATAACTTCACTTATCGATATCTCCAACAGAGAAGGTATCAAGATCGTTATGGAAGTCAGAAAAGATGTTCAAACCGACGTCTTATTGAACCAATTGTACCGTTTAACACCTCTGCAGACGACTTTCAACGTCAATAACGTCGTCCTTGTAAAGAATAAACCGGTCCTTTTAGGTCTTAAAGGCATCATCAATGAATATATCGATCATCAGGTCGATGTCATAAGAAGACGTACTGCTTTTGATCTTAAAAAGGCACAGGAAAGAGCACATATCTTAGAAGGTCTAAAGATCGCTCTTGACAATATCGATGAAGTCATTGAAACGATCAAAAGATCGAAGGATAATAATGACGCTATAAACAACCTCATGGAACGCTTTGGCCTTGATGATATTCAGGCAAAGGCGATCTTAGAGATGCAGCTTAGAAGACTTACCGGTCTTGAAAGAGACAAGATAATCGAAGAGCTCAAAAATCTCTACGTCTTAATCGATGACTACAAAGACATCTTGGCAAATCACAGCCGTGTCCTTGCGATCATCAAGACAGAACTGGCAGAGATCCGTGATAAATACGGTGATAAACGGCGAACTGAGATCATCGATGGCGAGGTGGATGTCGAAGATGAAGATCTCATACCGGTGACGGACGTGATCATCTCGATGACAAACAAAGGATATATCAAAAGATTGCCCATCGATACCTACCGAACCCAAAATCGCGGCGGACGCGGTATCAAGGGTATGGGCCTAAACGACGATGATGTCGCCGACATCAATATCACTATGTCGACGCATGACCATATCCTCTTCTTTACAAACAAGGGTAAAGTTTACCGGACTAAAGGATATAAGATCCCGGAAGCTTCAAGAAACGCAAAAGGTCTACCGATCGTCAATCTCTTAAATCTCGATAAAGATGAAAAGGTCAGAACGGTACTTTCGATCAAACGCGAAGGAAATGAGGATATCAAATACCTGATGTTTATTACCAGGATGGGTATTTGTAAAAGGGTGCCGATCAGTGAGTTTGATCTGATCAGACAAAACGGTAAGATCGCAATCAATCTCAAAGAAGATGATGAACTCATAAATGTTCTGACGACAACCGGAAATGACCAGATAATCATCGGTGCCGCCAATGGCAAAGCCGTCCGCTTTGATGAGAATGACGTCCGTTCAATGGGAAGGGTCGCCAGCGGGGTCAGAGCGATGAATGTCGATGGCTCGGAAGTTATCGGCGCTTGTACTGACAAGGATGGTCAATACATACTCGTCGTATCTTCTAATGGTTATGGCAAGAAATCAACACTTGACGAATACCGTTTGACAAATCGCGGCGCAAAAGGTGTAAAGACGATCAACCTCTCGGAGAAGATCGGCCATCTTGTAAGCCTAAAAGCGGTAAACGGCGATGAAGATTGTATGATCATGACCAATGACGGCATAATCATCAGGATCAGTTTGGAAAATGTTTCGGTCTTATCAAGAGCGACTCAAGGTGTGAGACTTATAAAACCACAAGAAGGAACGATAGTTTCAACAGTTACGATCTTAAATAGAGAAGAAAATGAAGAAGGCGCATAAAACGCCTTCTTCTTTTATAATATGATGTCTTTGTCTGTATGATATCAATCGAGTTTCAGAGTCAGTCCGCTTTCGGGATCACCACCGACAGTAACGGTATAGACCTTACCGTATTCGACTGATATGGATAAGGGTTCGCTGCCCGCGTACTCGTTCATATCGTGGTCTAACAGGTATACTTGAATTTGAAACGAAGAAAGACCAAAGGAATCAAGTGGTGTTTTTTGTGAGTTTTCGAATCGCTCTTCATAAAGATTCCCAACCTCTAATAAAGCATCACCGTCTTCGCGAAGTCGGCTTTGTGCATACACTTCACCATCGAAGTAAGATCGCGTTTCGATAAATTGCAGATTTGGCACCTCTATTTGAAATTGAATAGTGAAACCCTCGTTTTTACATCCGGATAAAGCAAATATCAGAAATAACACCAAGATAGCAGATAATGATTTGGGTATTGAGAAGATCCTTTTCAATTGCTCGTCCTCCTTTTATGTCATTATAATTATAGCAAAAAACCTTCTAGCAAACGCATCTGTAAGAAAGGCCTTGTTTTTTTTTTTTTTTTAATTCCTTGGTTATAATTGATTTATAGAGAGGTAAAAATTATGAAACGATTGATAATAGTGCTTATCGTTTTGATGGTAGTCAGCGGATGTGGTAATGAAGTTACTGATACAACCGATGCAACAGAAACACCAAAAACTGAAAAAGATCCCTATGGTTTGTATGAAGAATTGCTTTTAAAGGAAGAGTTTGCTGATGAGAATTATCAGATCTGTGTCTATCCGGAGACTGTTTACGGGTATTCTGTTGACTACATACCGGTCGCTGCTTATGAGGATAAGACTTTTATGATCGATACCTTCTATCTGTCTTTGATGCAGCAGGGCTATAACGATATCAGTCCGCAAATGATGATCGATGGTTATGATTATTCCTGGCTCACCAACACCAAGACCGCAAATGGCAAGACCTCAAACAGTGACGATTCTTTGATCGACCCTTATGCGATCATTAACCATTTAGAAGCTGACACGATTCTTTATCAAGAAGTTGAAATCCATAAGTTTAGTGATGACGGTGAAAGGATCGATATTGATGGTGATCCAAATATTAAAAAAGAAGCTATCTATCGCACCGATGAAGAAAAACCTTTTTCGGTCGGTATCTATTATAAAGATTCATACATCGATGAAATTTTAAAGGGTGAACTCATGATGTATGGACCAAAGTTAACAGACGGGAATTCCGGACCACATTTCAATTTCGGCCGCTGGTATAAGGTATTTATCTCTGATGGCAGTACTTTAAGTATAAAGCTTGATTCTTACCTCGATGGTACACTTATAACTTTTGAACTTGAAGATAAAAGTGGCAAAGAGCCTTTGGTTTATAGGGTCGAGATGATGAGTGATGTCGACATCAAGGATGTAGCCGGATTTAGTGATGCCTACAATGATTTTACTTTCAATTTTAGACCACGACTGGCTAATGATTCCTCTTTAGAAAAAGGAACGGTCGTAAGTGAAGCTGATCTTTTAGAGCCGGAAAACTATGTCCATGAGGAAGTACTGTTTAAGGATGAGTATGATGGTGCTTATGTGTATGGAAGAGCGGATGTCGAGGTATCTACTTATGAAGAAGCAACTTTCATGCTTGACGACTTGATATTCGGCTATGACTTTAAGTACTTTTACTACACTTGGCCACATAACAAGTACCTAACTGATGATATGTATGTAAAAGACTATGATCGAAGTTGGATCGATCGTTTTGTTGAGGAAAATGCCGCCAAAGGCTGGGATATGACGAAAGTAGAAGGTGAAGTAGACCCCCAAAAGGCTATAAACCATTTTGATGATGAAACGCTTCTATTTACAGATGGTTTATTGGTCTACGACCTTGTCGATGGCGATAAGATAATCCGTGAAACAAAATACACCTCTGATAAATACGGTTACGAGGGGAATGTGACAGTCGGAATACGTTATGAAGACTCCTATCTTAAAAAACTTTTTGCAGGCGATGTCAAAAAGGCGGATATAACGATGGAAGATGCTTATAAAATCATGGCTGAAGCGAAGATCTTGAGAATGTATCGCTCTGCTACAAGTGAAACGAATTGTCTTTCATTTACGATCTTTGATGGCGAAGACAGATCTTTGATCATCTTTGACAGCGGCGATGAACAATTTGTCTTTGAAAGTGATGTCGAACTTGGAGACTTATTGTGAGCTTGTGTTTTATGATCGATTAATTTAAAATAAGCGTATAGCGTAAATTAAGAAATAGTAACTTGTCAGGTGATATGAAGCGAGATGATGGTTGGTGAGAATCATTTACAGTTGGCAAGAGAACCGCTCTTAAGCATGCTTAGTCACGGTTAGTCCCGTTATCGACGCTGAGAAGTAATAAAGGTGGCACCACGATCCGCGATCGTCCTTTAAAGGTGCTTTTTATTTTATTGAAGGAGAAAATATGATCGATATCAACTTAATCAGAGAAAATCCCGAACTTGTAAAAGAAAATATCAAAAAGAAGTTTCAAGACGAGAAATTGGTATTAGTCGATGAAGTTAAAGCTTTCGATGAGGAATATCGCAACATCCGCAAAAAAGCTGATGACCTCAGAAGCTGCAGAAACCAATATTCAAAAGCGATCGGTACGCTTATGCGTGAGGGCAAAAAAGAAGAAGCGGAAGCGATCAAGAAAAGTGTTGCGGCTATCGGCGAGGAGATCGCAGCTATCGAAGTAAAAGAGGGCCAATTAGCCGAGGAGATCAACAAGCGCATGATGGTCATTCCCAACATCATCGATCCTACGGTCCCGATCGGTAAAGATGACAGTGAAAATGTCGAGATCGAACAATTCGGAGAAAAGAGAACGTTTGATTTTGAGATCCCTTATCACACCGAGATCATGGAGCACTTAAACGGGATCGATCTTGACAGCGCCCGCAAGACAAGCGGCAACGGTTTTTACTATTTGACCGGTGATATCGCCAGACTTCACAGTGCCATTCTTTCTTATGCCCGCGATTTTATGATCGACAGAGGCTTTACCTATGTCATCCCACCTTATATGATCCATGGCAATGTCGTAAATGGGGTCATGTCATTTAAGGAAATGGAGAATATGATGTATAAGATCGAAGGCGAAGATCTCTATTTGATCGGTACATCTGAGCACTCGATGATCGGCAGATTCATCGATACCATAATTAAAGAAAAGGATCTGCCATATAAGCTCACTTCCTATTCTCCGTGTTTTCGAAAAGAAGTCGGGGCGCATGGCATCGAAGAGCGCGGTGTTTACCGTGTCCATCAATTTGAGAAACAGGAAATGATAGTTGTTTGTAAACCGGAAGATTCGATGCGATTCTATGATGTTTTGTGGCGCAACTCGGTTGATTTCTTCTTGAGTTTAGATATCCCGGTCAGGACTTTAGAGTGCTGCAGTGGTGATTTAGCTGATCTGAAGATAAAGTCATGTGATGTCGAGGCGTGGTCGCCAAGACAGAACAAGTATTCAGAGGTCTGCTCATGCTCGAACCTGGGTGATGCTCAAGCCAGAAGGTTAAAGATCAGGATCGAAGATGAAAACGGTAAAAAGTATCTCGCTCATACGTTGAACAATACTGTTGTTGCACCACCAAGGATGCTTATACCTTTCATTGAAAATAACCTCAATTCGGACTTAAGTGTCAATATCCCTAAAGCTTTGCAACCGTACATGGGTGGAAAGACAATAATAAAATAACAGTTGAAGATACCAAAAGGGTATCTTCTTTAACGTTTCACGTGAAACATATCGTCACATGACCTAAGTGATGTTACACGTGAAACATAGGAGGTAAGATGGTAAAAGGAATAATCTGGGATTTTAACGGCACGCTCTTTGATGATTCAGCGATCCACTTGGCTGTTTGGCAAGAGATCTATGAGCGGCTGACTCAGGGCAAAGGTGATTTCGCCGAGTTCAAAAAGAACTTGATCGGTACTCATAATAAGACCCTTCTCGAAAGGATCTACAAAG
>CALUZL010000059.1 GCA_944325295.1 uncultured Erysipelotrichaceae bacterium
TCGAACTGATAGCGCTTTGACTGTTAGTCACAAAGCTGACACTGATCGTCTCATACTGATCGACGCCGCTGTTGTCGATCATATTGTCGATCGCTCCGTTGACGCGACCTAAAAGATAATTGCCATAGATCCCACCCACAAGTAAGATCAGGGCAAATATGAAGTTTATGACTTTCAGTTTCTTGTCTTTAAAGGCATAGCCGACCACAAAGATCACATCGAGTATCAAAAGGATACAGATGATGATCCCGCCGATCGCCAAAAAAGTCGTCCGCTCAAGAGCGCTGTAGCGCCAAGCGCCCAAAAGGATCAATATCACTGCCGTATTGGCTAAGATCGTCAAGATCAAGCCGCAAATACTGAATAGCTGTCTTTTTTTAACGTTTGTCATGATCATTCCTCTCCATATGACTGAACGATCTCAAAACGTCCGTCTTCATTTTTGATGACCGTAAAATAGAGATGCGTGTCTAAACCATCCGTCGGCATCGCCTTATCGGCATAGGTCAGATCAGCTTCTATCCAATAGACCTCATCGAGGTGCTCACCTTCGATGTCATAGCCCTCATCCATAAACTCGCCACTGGCGTTTACTTCTTTTACCTCTAAGACCTCATCTTGTCCATACTCGTTTATGTAGTGGTTGATGTAGCGATAAAAGGTATCACGCGCATAGTCGTAGATGTTGTTTTTGAGGGGAGAGTAGACATAGTAAAGCCCGCCGACATCAAACTGGCCGTATTTATTCGTCCAGGTATAAAAATCTGCAACGAAGTTCTCGACGACAAGTTCGGCGATGTGCAGATCATCACGCTCCTCACTGTCACAAGCTTCGATGAGCTCTTTAAAGAGTTCCTCTTGCAAAGCGGTCGGATTTGAGCGCAGATGATAGTCCATAGACTCGATCGACATCTTCATCTCGCTGTCTTTGTTCATATTTGTCATTTTATTAACGCTGCTGAAAGCCACAAACCCCAAAGCGATAGTGATGATCACTAAGGGGATGATGATCACTCCCAGTACCCGATAACGTATTTTCTTATTCTTCATTTTCTGCTTCCTTTTTTGAGTACCGATTTATATTACCCTATATCATTTCATTTGTAAAATAAAGACCGTCAATAATGATAGTAATAGTCGTGGTAAGCATCCCAGGGCAAAGGATAGTAATCGATCGTTTTTAAAATGTTGACACTCATATCATCATTTAAGACTGCCAGCGTCAAAGATGTCGTGTCAAGATCAGTCCCGTCGATCCTTATGACCTCGCCGAGCTCAACGCGATGACCGCTCATTTGCACATCGATCCCATAGCGACTTTGCGCTAAGATGGTCCCATCTTTAATGATCGCAAAGTAATCGTGATCAAAGTTAAAGGACGAGTCGACACCCAGGGCATAGAGATCCTCTTTGAGCCAATCAGGAGCTTGACCTTCATAGTCAAAGCTCACAAGGATGACATCGTCAAAGGCACCAAAACGTCTCAAGTAATGGCGGGGATTGTACTCATAGCAGATCGCCGAGCGTCCCAAGTCGCGACTGTTGGCCCGATAGTACTCTTCTAAAAAGCTGTTGTCGTGATGATCAAAGATCGTCAGTTCATCCTTTAGGTAGTCGCTGATGTAGGAAGTTATGATATTGGCGCCATTGATATAGGCGTGGTAGGAATTGGAATGGATCCACATGTTGAAATCGAGCTCTTCTTGCAGATCGAAAAAGTCGATATAGGCGATGTCATGATCATCGGCCCACTTCCAGACGGCATTTAAATATTTCTGGTTCTCATCGTTATTGCCATCGATCGGCGTCTTGTACAAGAGAAGTTCGATATTGCGCTCCTTGCATATCTTTAAGATCTCGTTTAAAGCCTCTTCATCGCGCTCATCGAGAGTGGCGATCTCATCGGTGTCCGGATCAGTCGCGATCCAAAAGTTATCCGGTTGTAAGTCGGCATCGAGATAGACATAACCGAAGTTGTAGTCGATCTTTTCATCACGGATCGCAAGGTGCTGTTTCAGATCGCTGATATCATCGACATCGCGCCAGTTGTTGTGGTTGGTGAGGTAGTCGTTGTAGTAAGCGTCGCGCTCCGCTTTTGGCAAATAAGAGAAGGTGTCATGGCGCTCTTTGCCGGTCATGTCATAGGCAGCGATGACGTAACTGCTGTTGGCCTCACAGATGATCCTTAAAGGCATCGCGGTATAGACTTCCATGATGACCATCTTGGGGCTTTGGGTCTTTAAGCCCTCTTTTAGCATGTTGACGCTCACTTCAAAGGGTTGGCAGGCACTGCCCAAGATATAGGAGTAAAGGCCGGTATCCTGATAGATGAAGCTTGGCACAAAAGAGTACTGGGCATGGCTTGAGCCCAACACCAAGATGTCCATGGAATCTTCGGGCAAACTGCGAAAACTCTCACCAGGATCATAGTTGACGCCATGGGTCAAGAAGATGTTTTTGGTAGCTAAAAAGGTCATAAAGGCGATCGCCAATATGCACACTATCTTTATCGGTATCTGGACAATACGCAAAAATCTTTTCATCTTTACCTCTAAAAGAACTGATAGATAAAATCACTGGCTGCAAAATCAGCGCCATAGACCCCAAAGATCACAAAGACGACCACGATCAGGACATACCCAAGCCATCTGAACACAAAGGGCAATTTGGCATACTTTTCCAAAAGATCGAAGCGATCGCGAAGGATGTCAAGGATGATGACGGCGATCAAGATGAGGATCAGCCAAACAAACTCATTTTCGACCATGCCATAGAGGCTGTAGTCAAACGCCTGTTTAGTGAAAAGATCCGGCACGATCTTAAAAAGGAGGCGCATATCCGTAAAGCGGAAGATGCTCCAAAGGACGGTGACGATCAAAAAGTTGAAGCTGACCTTAAGGAAGTCAAGGATGTAGCGAAAATACTTTGGTATATCCACTTTTACTTTTCTTAAGGCATCGGCAAAAATGTTTTCGATGATCTGGATGGCACCATGACCAAAGCCCCAGATCAGGTAGTTCTTAGTTGAGCCATGCCAGGCTCCCGAGACGATGAAGGTGATCATGATGTTTAGGTAATGGCGCCATTTTGCACACCGGCTACCACCCAGGGGGATGTAAACATAATCTCTGAGCCAGCTGCTCAAAGAGATGTGCCAGCGTCGCCAGAATTCCTTGAGGTTTTTAGCAAGATAGGGACTTCTGAAGTTTCTTTCAAGGTGGAAACCAAAAAGACGGGCTGCGCCGATGGCGATATTGGAGACACTGTCAAAATCGAGGTAGATCTGAAAGGAGTAAAGACAAAAGCCAAACAAGAGGTTTACACCGCCAAGCCCTTCACTCATAAAGATGGCATTTACCCAAAGACCGATAAAATCGCAAAAGACGATCTTTTCAAAAATGCCAAGACACATCTGAAAACCGCCATTTTTACTGTCTTTATAGTCAAAGGGTTCCCTTTGATGGAGCTCCTTTAAAAACTGCTGTGGCCGATTGATCGGTCCGGCCGTTAATGTCGGAAAAAACAGGACGTAATTGTAGTAGTCAAGCGGATTATAAGAGTGCTCGATCTTGCCCCGATAAAGATCGAAAAGATAGGCCATGATCTTAAAGGAATAAAACGAAAGGCCCAAAGGCATGATGAAGACTTCACTGGTTATAAAGCGATGATACTTATAAAAAAGCAAGGTCAAAACGATAGCGCCAATCGCCATATACAGCAGGTATTTGTTTTTGTGGGTCTTTAAGATCGAAGCGACGATAAAGGCGAAAGTGGCGATGATCACGATCGCCAAAAGATCGTAAAGACTAAAGGATATCAAAAAGATGATATCCGCTAAAAGTAAGACATAAGGTCTAAAAAAACTCTTAAAGGGACGGCTCAGGGCAAAGATGATCAAGACAAAAGCGACGAAATACCACGTCGTCATGTTCAAAGCGGGTAAGGTGTCCGGAAGACCCAGATAAAACGCGCCGAAATACATCCTAATATCTCTTCCTTATTATGTACACCGGCCGTTTCTTCGTCTCCATATAGGTACGAGCTAAATATTCGCCGATGATTCCCAAGATCAAAAGTTCGATCCCGCCGATCAGAGTGATGATGACCACAAGGCTTGGAAAGCCCGCGACCGGATCGCCAAAGAAGATCGCTTTAAAGGCTATGTAGAGCATATAGACAAAACCGAAAAGACTGATGATCGCACCGACAAAAGTCGCGATGCGAAGTGGTGCCGTCGTAAAACCGACGATGCCATCGATCGCGTATTTAAACAGTTTCCAAAAAGACCACTTCGTCTCCCCGGCAACTCTTTCCACATTTTCAAATTCCAGATACTTGGTCTTAAAACCGACCCAGGCAAAGATGCCTTTGGAGAAACGATGATACTCGCCAAGGGAGAGGATCGCCTCGACCATCTCTCTTTTCATCATGCGATAGTCACGAGCGCCATCGACAATCTCGACATCGATCATGCGGTTTATGAGCTTATAGAACATCCGGGCAAAAAAGGAGCGGATCTTGGGCTCGCCTTTGCGCGACACCCGATATGTCGCTACGCTGTCATACGCTTGTGTCTCTAGGATCGCTATCATCTGCGGTAAAAGTTTGGGCGGATCTTGAAGATCGGCATCCATTAATACCACAAGCTCGCCCTTTGCCTCTTTAAGTCCGGCCAGTATCGCTGCCTCTTTGCCGAAATTGCGGCTGAAAGAGATGATGACGATATTTGGATCATCTTCCTTGAGCTTTAAGGCAGTGCCTACGGTGTCATCCTTTGAGCCGTCATCGACGACGATTATTTCATGATCGATAGTACCGACATATTTTTTTACTTCTGCATAGAAATAAGGTAAGGCCGCCTCCTCGTTGAAACAGGGGACGATGATCGATAGCTTTTTTTCCATGTCCCTATTATATACCAAAACTATTCCTTAAAATAATCGCTGTTTAAAATATCATAGGAGATGTTGCGAAGCTTCACATCCTCTTGGTAAGCCTCTTTAGCTTCTTCTTTTGAAAGATCGCCTTTGACTTCAAGGGTACCGCTTAACTCATCAAAGCTGTATTCATCACTTTCCCAATAGCCATAGGCGCTAAAGTATAGACCCTGATAGTCCTCATCAAAGATATCGCTGCCCAAGATCGTCTTGTAGTCGATATCGATAGCCCACATATTGGCAAGGGTCGGCAAGATGTCAAGGGCCGTGGCCACTTTGTCATAGACCAAAGCGTCATTGGCACTGTTATAGATGAAAAGATCAGTCTTGGTGAGATCTTCGTCATAAGTTATGCCGGTCTGTTTGTAGAAGTCGGAGTCCTCACTAAAGCTCAGATCCTTGACGATGTGATCGCCAAAGAAGACAAAGACCGTGTCCTCCATCTTTTGAGCGTATTCATAATTGACAAACATGCTCGCCAAGAAGCGGTCAAGCTGCATATTCTTGGCAAAATAAGCGACGTACTCATCGGAAAGATCGGGATATTTGGCGCGAATCTTTTCGACATCCGCACTTTCAACGCCAACGCTGTCCAAGGTGTAGGGCTGATGGCCATTGTAGGTTATCCAATAGGCCAGATAGCGCTCTTTTTCAAGCAGGATCCATTGCATGATATTGCCGACCGTCTCATCATCGGAAGTGTCCTTAAGACCCATATCGGTACAGTCAAAAAAGGCATCATAACCAAAATTTAAAAAGATATTGTCGCGATTGTAGTAAGAGCCGTAGTTGTTGTGAAAGGCGATCGTCTCATAGCCTGCTGCCTTAAATATTTGCGGCAGTGTCGTCTTAAAGGTATTTTGTGCATACTTATAACAAGCCCCGCCGACATCGGGAATAAGCGAAGTATTGGCCATAAATTCGGTATCGCTGGTCGAACCGGAAAGAGCCGGCGTATTAAAACCCTTTATCTGAATACTTGCTTCTTTGATGCGATAGAGGGTGGGCGTAAGTTCAGGGTCGACGACGATGTCATTGAAGGATTCCGCCTGAATGATAAAGATGTCCTTATCCTTGAAGATCCCACTCAGGGCATTATCTTTGTGCTCAGGGCGCGCATTTAAATACTCTGCAATAGCGCCCCTATCGATACTGCTGTCTTCAAAAAAGGATGTGATATCGCGATACCCAAGAGTCAATACGCCAAAGCGCTCGGCAAACTGATTGGTCGAGGGGATGACATCATAGACGTAGTATTCATCATCGCTCATGTCAAAGGCGTTATTGTTGGCCTTAGCAGAAGTGACAAGGGAGCCATAGCCTTTAAAGCTTATGGCTAAAGGTATGATGAAGACCAAGGCCAAAAGATGATAGAAGGCCTTGGGTTTTTTAAGCTTCTTTAAAAAGATGTGATAGTAGACGATAAAGAGAACGGTTATCAAGATGAGGACTATTATCGGCAAGATATCTGTAAATCTGATAAAGGCTATGGCGCTGTCGCCGGCAGCGATCGCCTCTTTGTAGAGGTTAAAGACCGTGTCAAAGCGGTAGTATTGCTTAAAGGCCCGATAGTAGATGTTTTGTGATATGAGATAGATGGTCAGACAAAAACTGAAACCGAAGACGAGATAACGGTTCAAAAAAGCCGGAAGGGCCAAGATGATGATCCCCAAAATCGCAATGATCCCTAAAAACAGAAACGACTCATAAGTCGAGCCTTGGGAAAAGCACTCTTTGATGACAAATAAGTATAGCGCCATGATCACAAAATAGATCACTTCACTTGCGACATAGACGATCTTGTGCTGAAGACTTTTTTTCATGTCCCCTATCTTATTACAATTTTAGCTCAAGGACAATAAGTCAAAACAAAAGCAAAAGACAGCTCATGCTCAAAAAAGGATTTCGGCGACTTTTAGAGCCTTGGCGATGATCGCATCCATGTTGTAGTAGTGATACTCGGCAAGTCTTCCCAGTAAGATCAAATCCGGATAATTGTTGGCGACTTTGAGATACATGTCATAAAGAGCCTCATCGTCGCTTGTAAAGATCGGATAGTAGGCGATATCGCCCATCTGCCTGTTGTAAGCTTTGGGATATTCGATATGGATGTACGAGAGTTTTTCCGGGCTTTCGATCATGAAATGCTTGTATTCGGTGATCCTGGTGTAAGCCGCCTCCTCTTTGGGACAGGGGTAGTTTTCCGTCGCTGCACACTGATAGGTGTCGGCGACTTTTATGAGGTCAAGGTCCAAAGAGCGGTAAGCCAGATCGCCGAATGCGTAATTGAACAGACGATCGATCGAACCGGTGTAGACGACCTTGCCCAAAAAGCGCTCGCCCTCAAAATAGATCGCCCCGTCTTCCAAAAGCAGCACGTCTTCACTTTTGGTACCTAAGCGCACATCGATATTGGCACTTTCAAGCATCCTTTCAAAGATCTTGGTATAGCCATCCTTTGGCAGGTATTGATACTCGTCTTTAAAATAGCGATCATCATAAGAGGTCACGACCGGCACCCGACCCATCACGGCACTGTCGAGCTCTTGGGCTTTTAAGCCCCATTGTTTCATGGTGTAATATTTAAACACTTTTTCAAAGATAAATTCAGCGAGTTTTTTAAGATCGGGATCATCGCTCTTTAAAAGCTCAAAGATCGGAATCTTTTGATCGGCTCCGTAGTTTAAAAGTAAGAGTTCTTTTAATCTCTGGGCTTCTTCAGCGCCGAAAAGTTCATCGATCGAAGTGAAGTTGAAAGGTATCGGAACGATCTTGTCGTCGATATGACCCAAGACGCGGTGCTCATATTTATACCACTCGGTAAAATTGCTCAAATAGTCAAAGACCGCTTTATCATTTGTGTGAAAGATGTGCGGTCCGTACATGTGGACATCGATCCCGTCGATCTTTTCATCATAGACATTGCCGCCGATGTGCCCTCGCTCATCGATGACTAAGATCTTCTTTCCTTTTTTTGCCAAACGCTCGGCAATGACGGCTCCGGCAAATCCGGCGCCGACAACGATCACATCATACATCTTTACGACCTCCGTTAAATATCGCATCGAGGCTTTTTAAGATACCCTCATTATCGTAGTGATAGGTGCTGAGTTTTCTCTTATAATCCTCAAGCAGAGCTTTTTTATCCTTAAGCTCTAAAAGTTTCTTTACAAGTTCTTTTTCATCATTGGGAATGATGATCCCTTCCCACTCGTTTTTAAGCTGCTCTTTGATGCCGGCGACCTCCATGACTAAACAGGGCGTTTCGGCCATGAGCGCTTCTAAGATGATCGTCGGATAGCCCTCATAGCGGGAAGTCATGACAAAGAGATCGCTCGCCTTGATATAAGGATAAGGATTTTCTTTGATCCCCAGCCACTTAATTCTATCATAGACACCGAGATCTTTTGCCAATTCATGCAACTCATCTCTGAGTTCACCATCACCGATGATCGTCAATTCATAAGCATCTTTGACCTCGCTGTAAGCTCTGATCAAGATATCGAGACCCTTTTGGTAGTGAAAACGGGCAACGCTTATGAGCTTTATCTTTGATGAGGGCGTGATATCACTGACTTCTTTATCGGCCAATGTCTTGATCATCTTTTCATTCATTAGATTATGGATGACACAGATCCGCTTTACGCCAAAGATCTCGCTGTAAGAATCCTTGACACCCTCACTGCAGGCGATGTTGAGATCGATCTTGGCAAGGGCTTTTTTCATGAGTTTCATGTGATGACTGGCATAATTTACGACCTTGTAATCGACCTGGACCCAATTCAGCTTCAGATCGCTGTCACTGGCGGCGGTAAAGATCGTACAGAAACCCTCTTTGGCACTAAATTCGATATCGTAGTGCTTCTTTAAGATCAAGGCGCGCTCTTTTTGGATCCTTTTGAATATAAAAGGACTCTTCATATACAAAAGTAACCGCAGCTTGTTTAAAAGATCGCTGCCCCTACATTTTTTAAGGGCGATATCGACAGTCTTAAAAAACGGCGTACCGCTTATAACGTTTATCCCCTTTGGTATCTGCGCCAAGAGTTCACCATGAGGATGTAACACCAAAAGATCGACTTCATAGCGTTCAAGGTCGATATTTTCTAAAAGCGTGTTTAAGATCCGGGCGACACCGCCCATGACCATCTCATCATTTACAAACAGGATCTTTTTTTTCATCTTTTGAGTAAACTATCCAAAATGCGATAGTATCCTTTCTTCAACAGGTAATAAAACACTCTTCTCTTAAGGCCCTCACTTTTATCGATATAGGCATACCAGGCGGCAAAATCCGCATTCAGATGCTTCATGTTGCACTCATAGTAAGCAAGGCGATCTTTTCTTTCAGTAAACTTGGCGATCTTTAAGGTATTCATGACAAGGGCGTTTTTTAGGTATAAAGTGGCGATGTCTTCACTTTTTAATCCCAGTTCCTTTTTGATGTTGGCTAAAGCCTTAAAGATATCAAAGATCCTTTCATCTTTGGTGTGGGATAGCGAATCAGCGCGCTGGTTGTAGATGTAAAGCGGTTTTTGGATGTAGGCGATCCTTTTGGCTTGCGCCAACCATACCGGGATGCTGGCCAAATCCTCATACCACATCCCCTTTAAGAAACGGCGCTCTTTGATAAAGTCGTAAGTGTAGACTTTATTGTTGGCGGAATTGTTGATAAAGAGTACCTCTTTTGGGTCTTTGACCTCTAAACGCTTAAAATCAGCACCTTTACTGATGGTGTCATGATCACTGTAGCGATACAGAAGGTCAAAGACGATGATGTCACACGGATATGCTGTGATCTCTTTTTTTACTTCTTTTATGAGATCTTTGGCGATCTCGTCATCGCTGTCTAAAAAGAGCACGTGATCACCTTTAGCCCTTTCGATGCCAAAGTTTCGGGCATCGGAAAGACCGCCGTTTTCTTTGTGATAGATCTTGAAGCGTTCATCATTACCGATGACTTCTTTTGCCCAGGCAATACTATCATCCGGTGAACCGTCATCGATCAAAAGACACTCAAAGTCGCCATCGCTTTGGGCCAAGATCGATTCCAGACACTCTTTGATGTAGTCGCGCGTCTTGTATACCGGGACGATGATACTTATCATTGGTGCTCCTTTAAATAGAGATGCCACAAATACTTGCTGAAGCGATTATTGGTCGCTAAGAAAAAACGCTCTTTTTTGGAAAAGACCTTTTGCACATAAGGGTTTTGTTTAGCTTTGGGATAGTGTTTTTTGACATATCTAAAGGCTTTGTCCATGAGCTTTCGGTAATGTGGAGCTTCTAGGCGCAAAAACCTGAAGGCGCCATAGACTAAAAAGTGCTCGACAAAAAGGTACTCAAGTTCCCTGTCGTAGGTCTTTTTAAGATCGAACCTTTCAAGATTTTCTAAAAGGAGATCAAAAATCGCAAAGATGCTTTCCATACGCGGGTCATAGTGACTGTTCATGATCGAAGATGACCTTTGTCGGTAATTAAAGATCGGCTCGTGAAGATAGCTGACTTTTTGGGCCTTGGCAAAGCAGGTGAGCGTCACCGGGATATCTTCATACCATAGACCAAGAGGATAGTTTATCTTGAGCTCTTTGAAAAAAGAGTGCTTGTAGATCTTGTTCCAGGCAAAAAGTGGCGAAAGGAACAGATCTTTCTTTTTATCGACACTGACATCTCTTACACCATCCTTGACGATCTTTTCTTTATTCTCTTCAGACCAAAAATAGACAAGATCACCGATCACGATATCGGCATCTTCCGCTTTAGCGATCTCTAACATCTTGGCATAGCCGTCTTTAGCCACATAGTCATCACTGTCTAAAAAAGCGATATACTCGCCCCTGGCAAAGCGCAAGCCATAGTTTCGGGCATCGGAAAGACCGCCGTTTGGCTTTAAGAAAGCGTGAAAGTTAGCATGTTTAAAGACGTACTCATCAATGATGGGTTGCGAAAGATCGGTCGATCCGTCATTGACGATGATGACCTCGTAATCTTTAAGGCCCTGATCCAAAAGACTGTCAAGACACGCTCGCAGATAACTTTCAACGTTGTATACCGGTACGATAATACTGAGATCCATCAGCGTCCCTCATACATCCTTGCATAGTAATTTTGATATTCACCACTTACCACATCATCAAGCCACTTGGAATTGTCGATATACCATTTGATCGTCTTTTTGATGCCGTCGGCAAATTTCGTCTTCGGTTTCCAACCCAGCTCCGTCGTGATCTTTCGGGGATCGATCGCATAGCGCAGATCATGACCCTTGCGGTCAGCCACAAAGGTAATGAGTGCTTCACTTTTGCCAAGTTCCTTTAAGACGATCTTAGCGATCTCGATGTTGGTCTTTTCGTTATGACCGCCGACATTGTAAAGAGAACCTTCCTTACCTTTTCTGACGATGAGGTCGATGGCTTCGCTGTGATCATCGACATATAACCAGTCGCGAACATTCACGCCCGTTCCATAGATCGGCAAAGGACGATCATGACGAGCATTGTTTATGATGAGCGGAATAAATTTCTCGGGAAATTGATAAGGTCCGTAGTTGTTGGAACAGCGGCTGATGCTTGCCGGCAGACCATAAGTGCGCATATAAGCCATGACCAAGAGATCGGCCGAAGCCTTTGATGCACTGTAGGGACTGGAAGTGCGAATGGGACTCTCTTCTGTAAAAAACAAATCCTTGCGCCCAAGCGGAAGATCGCCATAGACTTCATCGGTCGAGACCTGATGATAGCGTTTCACGCCGTATTTTAAGGCGGCATCCATGAGATTGGCTGTCCCTAAGATATTGGTCTTTAAGAAAAGCGACGGATCTGCAATCGAGCGGTCGACATGGGTCTCGGCTGCAAAGTTGATGACGATGTCAAAACGCTCTTTGGCAAAAAGGGCATCGATCCCTTCTGTGTCGCCGATATCCATCTTGAGAAAATGAAAATTGTCATGATCTTTCAAGCCGTCAAGGTTTTTGATATTTCCGGCATAGGTCAATTTATCCAAGGCGTAATAGTCGTCCTGGGGATGTTTTTGCATCTCGTAGTACATAAAGTTGCTGCCGATAAAGCCGGCGGCACCGGTAATCAATATCTTCATCTTTCCTCCTGGATCTTTGAGAAATACTCGCCCATGGCCACCCGCTTCAGATGATCGCCATAGCTGGTCTTGTCATAGAGGGCTGCCGTTTTTAAAAGCTCCTCTTTACTTATCCATCCATTATTATAAGCTATCTCTTCGGGAACGGATATCTTGATGCCGATCGTTTTTTCGATAACTTTGACAAACTCACCGGCGGCGTTTAGCGATTCGGTAGTACCGGTATCAAGCCAGGCAAAACCCCTTCCGAATACCTCTAAATCCAAAAGGCCCTTTTCAAGATAGATCCGATTCAGATCGGTGATCTCATACTCGCCTCTTTTTGAGGGCTTGAGTTCTTTAGCGTAATTTACGACCTCGTTATCATAAAAATATAAACCGACAACGGCATAATTGGACTTGGGATTTTGCGGTTTTTCTTCAAGTGAGAGGATCTTACCCTCGCTATCAAATTCGGCGATACCAAAGCGCCAGGGATCATTTACATAGTGACCAAAGATCGTCGCTCCGCGTTTTTTATGAGCAGCCCGCTGCAGCATTGCCGTAAAGCCGCTGCCGTAAAAGATATTGTCACCCAATACCAGACACACGCTGTCATCACCGATAAAATCCGCTCCGAGCACAAAAGCTTTGGCTAAGCCGTCAGGACGCTCTTGGACACAATAGGAAAACTCCATGCCAAAGGCGCTGCCATCCCCTAAAAGCAGTTCATACTTGCCGATGTCTTCCGGAGTCGAAATGATCAGCACTTCTCTGATCTTGGCAAGCATCAGGGTGCTCAGCGGATAATAGATCATCGGTTTATCATATACCGGCAACAATTGTTTGGAGACCGAACGGGTCATCGGGTATAAGCGCGTACCCGCTCCCCCTGCTAAAATAATACCTTTCATAATCACTAACTCTCCTTGAAATAGAATATTATATCCTGAGGCTGTTGCGGAAGACCGTAGTACTCCTTAAAAGTCTCAAGGTGATAGCTGTCATCAGGTTCGATGTCACCGCCATGGACCGTATAGATCGGAAAGCGCGGTATATAAGCTTCCTTTACCTCCGGATGATCTTTGTAGTAAGCGATGATATCTAATCTTTCAGCATAAGAGACACCTACCAATTGATATTTAAAAAGATACTCGCTCACCCGATCTAAGTTTACAAAAAGGGCCAATGCCAAAAGACAAAAGAAGCAAAGTGAGCGCCCTTTTAACTCTTCGATGATCATGCCGATTAAGATGATGAGATAAAAGACGGTATAGATGCTGCTTCTGGCACCAAAGATCGGCGAGTAGAGCATCACGATATTAAAACTGCCGGCAGCCAGAAAGATAAAGACGGCCTCATCACGTCTTCGCTCCTTTAAACCTTTAAAAAGGATAAAAAGCGAGGCGATGATATCGACGATCCAAAAGGTGCGGCTGAAAAGTGATGACGGATCCAAAAGAAAGTCAAAGGGCAAGACAAAACTGAAGACTGCAACGACCGAAAGCGCCTGGATGAAGATGAGCAAGATCTTGACAAAGACCGAGATCTTCATACCCAGCACAAATAAAGACATGACAAGCGCGTAAAACAGGATCAGATAATTATTGTTTATAAAGGTATAGTAGATAAAGCGCGGATAGCCATCGGCCAGTTTTTCAAAAAGTGACATCTGGCTCCAAGCAACATGTTCATTCAAAAGCCGATAAGCACTGCCCGGGGAAAGCCGCATGACAGTAAAACTTACGATCGCCACCAAAGTATTGATCACAAAATAAACGCTCGCCTGCCGTTTGTGATGATAGGCATAAAAAACAAACGCCCCACAGATTAAGATCATGACAGCAGCGATATTCTCCATCGCTAGACCGATATACAATAGCAAGCCGTTGCTCAAAAGAGCCAAGACTTTATCGCCTTTTTCAAGATCACCGACTTTAAACAGCAGTCTTCTGGCGATCAGAAGATACAAAAGACTTAAAAATAAAGGGATGACATAAGTCGTGCCCATAAGCCAAGAGTAAGTCTCCATCCGCAGACTGTCATCGACTGACAATATACAAGCCAAAACGACTAAAGGAATAAGGATCGGCCGTCTTTTGATCCCTATAAGATGACAGATGCAGATAAATGTCCCCATAAACAATAAAGGGTTGATGATGTTCCAAAGCCATTTGCGCGGTGCCACGATAAAGCCGTAAAGCTCACTGAAAAACCGGCCCGACCAGCTCTTGTAAAATTCAATAGCCATGCTAAACGGATCAGAGTTCATCCCGTTTAGGGCATATCCCCAATCATCACCGGCAAGCGGTGTCTTATACGCCATATAAAAAAACAAAGCCAAAATAAAAACGCTGACTACGATGTAAAAATATTGGCGATTTTCCCAAAGCTTTTTCATCATCACAATTATATTATAAAGTTTGACAATCACAAACATTTATAGGAGAATATGGCTACCCGGGGATGTTCTGGAATCGACAGGTTTATGCTGGGTATCGTAAGCAGTGGAGTGGTTACCTAATAACCGCCAAAAAAATAAACGGAAATAACAACAGATTAGCTTTCGCTGCTTAGTCGAATTACAGACTTGCGAAACCTTCTATAGGTGTTCTCCTGGACATTTATAGTCGTAAAACACAGGATAGGAAAAGTGAGTTAGCTTTACCTCATCATCCGAAGACCGAAAAAGCAAATTCAGTTTCAGGTTGTCTGCACCATAGACTGTCTTAAATAAGTCAGAATAAACTGTAGAAAACGATACGTGGGGCTACTCTTGGACATGGGTTCAAATCCCATCATCTCCACCAAATTAGATTCTTATCTTAAAGTCCTTATAAATAAAGGACTTTTTTAATACTTCGATCAAAAATTAGGCCACATGTCCACTAAAAACAGGCCACAAATCAAGATCCTGTGACCATTTTTGTGATTGTGATATGACATCAGACAGGTATATAGACGGATATCGACCAGCTTAAAGATGATGGAAATATACAACGCCTAAGCATTATAAATGATCAGACCAAAATAAAAAGGAGGAGGGAGACAAGGACTAGGTCTCTTACTCCCTCACATCCCTTCACGGTATATTTAAATTATACCATAACAATCTATATGAAGATAGATGTTATTTAACAGAAGTATCGACGATGACCAATTCTTGTCTGATACAAGCTTTCTGGTCTTCACTCCAGATCCAGCCTGATCCAAGTTTCTCTTCACAGGTAACGACACCATCTTTATTGGCATCATCTGGATCATAGACTTTTTCTGGTTTACTTTGGGATGATGGTTTATCATCATCGGGATCTGATGGTGTTGTCTTGGCTGTTACAGTTATTTCACAGGTTGCTTTGATAGTTGAATCGGCATTGGAAGTTACGGTTATGGTTGTTATGCCAGGGCTTAATGCTTTTACAGCACCGTTTTGGTCAACAGTTGCAACAGTTTCATTATTAGATGACCATGTAACGCTTTTATCATCGGCATCAACTGGCGTGAATGTAACATTTAGTTTTAATGTTTCGCCAATAGTTAATGTTTTTGATGTGATGTCTAATGTAATTATCTGTAATGGCTCTTTTTCTAAATGATAATAGCCATCAGACCAAAGATAGACATGTGTATCTGCTTTGATGTGACAAGCAGGGCGCACGCCATTCGAGATCGACGGGGAGTTGATCTTCAACAAACCATCAGAGTTCACGTAACAGACGTACGACGACGAAAAGTGCGGCGTTCTTAACCACCAGAAATAGGCAAAGCCGTTATCTAATCTACAGGCAACGCGATCATCATTACTGTTAAAACCAATATTCGTGCCTTCTTTGCCATCGTTTTCTAAACCGACCTCAGTTGCTGATAATAAGAAAAACCTATCTGTTAGATTATAATAAGAATCGGTTAAAGTGTTTTCGGTGCTATATGTTGTTTCTTCTACATGCGATAATTCATCTTGAGTAAAGTTATTTAAGAAACCTGTTGTTAAGTATGTT
>CALUZL010000060.1 GCA_944325295.1 uncultured Erysipelotrichaceae bacterium
AAGAATCGCTCGACCAATATAAACGGCAGCTTCAATCTCGACAAAGATTATCTCAAAGCTTATGAAAATGTCCAAACGGCCAAAGATATCGGCACGAGTACGGTCTTGGTGTCAAAGAAGTTCACCCTTGATACTTACGCCCCCGCCAAACTTGTGCCTTTGAGTGTCCAATACGCCTCTGAGAGTGTCGAACTTGAAAACGAAGCCTATGGTGCCTTTGTCGAGATGGTTGATGCCATGCGTACCCAAGGGCTTTCGATCTATGCCCTGAGCGGTTATCGAAGCTATGCGAGCCAAAAAGAACTCTACGATGCCTATGGCAGTCAAAAGGAAGCTGACATCGCCACCACCCGTGCCGGTTTCTCGGAAGCACAAACCGGTCTTTGTGTCACTGTTGTCGACAGTACCAATGAATCATTAGCTGATTTTGTAAACACGCCGGAGTACACCTACCTTAAAGACAATGCCTACAAATTCGGTTTTATAATCCGCTATCCTGAAAATAAGACCACGATCACCGGCTATGACTTTACCCCATACCAACTTCGCTACGTCGGCAAAGAGTGTGCCAAAGGCGTCTATGACAGTGGTCTGACTTGGGATGAATACTATCTTTTGTATCTTGACGCTTAAACCTTTTTAAACATCTTATAGATCGCATCTTTTCTCTGTTCCATATCTTTATAGCCCAGATCATAAAGGATCCGCAAATGTTCTTTATCACCGCCAAGCCTTGTGACCGGAATCTCTTTGGATGGGAACAGGTATATCGCCTTGTCTTCATTGACGAGGTCTTTTATTATGGCGATCTGCTTGTTGTAGTTGAGATGGCGCACGCCGTAATCCGCAGCCAGCTTCTTACTTTTGGGATAGACGATGCGCATCAGAAGCTTTATATACCAAGGCGAGGGTTTTCTCACGTAGTCTTTGGGTTTTGTGGCGATGACTAAATGGCACTCGTTTTGATCGTTTAGCGACTCTTCGATCGGTATCATCTTGGTGATGCCGCCATCGAGGTACTTATGACCGTTATACTTGACGACCTTGCCGATGATCGGCAAAGAGCACGCCGCTTTCAAAAGTTCCATCTTGGGATCGATATCTTTGACCTCGATATAGCTTGTCCCACTGCCGTCAAGATCATAGATGCCGATCTTACTTTTACAGCTGTTCCTTTTGGCCTTATCGAGATCGTAGTGTTTCAAAACAGGCAGGATATATGAAAAGAGATAATCATAGCCGACAAAATG
This sequence comes from uncultured Erysipelotrichaceae bacterium, assembly GCA_944325295.1. Taxonomy (GTDB): domain Bacteria; phylum Bacillota_I; class Bacilli_A; order Erysipelotrichales; family Erysipelotrichaceae; genus JAHHTG01. Next base: position 1,251 of record CALUZL010000060.1, read on the forward strand.
ATGTTCGCGAATAAGCGGTCTTATCCCGATGAGTGCTTTATCGACGATATGATTAGTTGAAAGGTCATAGAGATAATCCTTATCTGCACACAGGTATGAACAAAGATGGACAGCTCCAGTCGATATGCCATAGGCACTGTCAAAAGTGATACCGTTATCGATAAGCCAAGCTAAACACCCGGCGGTATAGGCGCCGCGCATGCCGCCCCCTTCTAATACTAAAGATGTCTTCATATTTCTCCTCACTTATGTCTGAAAGCATAATATTCCCGATCCTTATCGTCATCGATAAAGACCTCTTTTAAATCGTCACAATAAAAAGACGACTTAGCGTAAAGCTCTTTAAAATCTTCGATGCCAAGCTTATAGCGACTGCCCTTTTTGATTAGTAATACACTCTTGGCACTAAGGATGATTCTGGTCCTGTCTTCAAGAAAAACGGCAGCTCCCTCTTTTAAATAAGCGATTGCTTCATCGTAGTCTTTAAGTTTGATCATCCATCACATTTTACATTAAAGGTGCAAAGACATTCAATATCGCCTGGATCAATTTGACGACGACATTTGTCTTGGTCGCTTTCTCATAGCTTATGCGCTCTGAGACCTTCAAAGTCTCAAGGTAATCAGCTTTCATCTCTTTTATGGTGTCATCATTACTGATCAAGACCCCACACTCATAGTTTAAATAGTAAGAGCGATAATCCATATTGAAAGTGCCGATACAGGCGATCTTATCATCACTGATGACTAACTTTGAGTGAATGAAACCGGGCGTATACTCATAGATCTTCACGCCGTTTTCAATCAATATCCGATAGTGTGAGCGCGTGATCATAAAGACCGTCTTCTTATCGGGGATATGGGGTACGGTTATGATGACCTCGACCCCGGACTTAGCTTTAAAACACAGCGCATTGACCATGTCGTAATCCAAGATGAGATAGGGGGTGTGGATATAGATATAACGTTTGGCGTTATTGATGAGGTAAAGGTGGGTGTTTCGAGCAAGGTCTTCATCATCGGTCGGACTGTCACTGAAAGGCAAGACGAGAGCCTTGTTTGCGACAGGATCCTGGCGATACTTGAAGTCGAGATAATAAAGGCGATCTTCCTCACGGCAAGAGGCATTGAAAAACTGGATGAACATCAACGTAAAGTTCCAAACCGCTTCCCCCTCAAGCTTGATCCCGGTATCCTTCCAATGTCCAAACCTGACGATCTTGTTTATGTACTCATCAGCGATATTATAACCGCCGCTAAAAGCGATCTTATTGTCGATGACGACCATCTTGCGATGAGAGCGATTGTTGGTCTTAGACAGAAGGGAAAGCCTGATCGAGACCGGCGAAAAAGCGTAGACTTTGACACCGATCGAGCGCATATTGGCTTCAAAATTTTCCGGAAGACAAGTGATACACCCGCCATC
>CALUZL010000061.1 GCA_944325295.1 uncultured Erysipelotrichaceae bacterium
GGATCAAAAAGGCTTTTGAGATAATGGCTCCCTTTAAATACAACGCCCATGTCAAGATCGGTGATACAAGTTACATCAGTGCTCTTGACGAAAATACCAAAAGCAGTGCCAAGTACGTCAAAGGTCAAAACATGCAAGTAGTCACGGACCCCAAACAATTCTGGTCCGGTGATTCGATCAAGATCGGTTTCAGGGTTAGTGCCGATGATATGGACGCCATCGAAAAAAGAGTAGCGGAAAACTACTCTGATGACTTTATCGGCTGTAAGACCGAATTCACGATGTTTGAGTTTTGGAACCGTAAAGCTTCCAAAGGCAATGTCCTCAAGGTATTCTGTGAAAGACACGGCATCAAACTTGAAGATGTCGTTGCTGTCGGTGATATGACCAATGACATCAGCATGCTTGAAGTCGCCGGTCATGGCGTCTGCATGTTAAACGGATCGGATGATGCCAAAGCTGTATCCCAGATCATAACCGATAAGACCTGTGATGAAGACGGCTTTGCCCACTTCATCTATGACTATATCCTGTAAAATCAGCGGATATCAAACATCCGCTTTTCTTTTACCTTTAAACAGGCTCACGCTGACAGCGATAAACTTTATGACATTTACCAAAAGCGAAAGTCCAAAGGCACCGACTGTTATATAGAGATCGTTGCCCTTTTTAAGATAATCGATAATAATTTTGACTATACCGTTATCCTGCGTGATCATAAAATGGGCGATGACGCCAAATATCAGACTTATGACGATCATGATATTGACCTTGACATCATAGCTTTTAAGGATCATAAACACTGCTTCGACCAGGTTTACAAAGAGCAGGATCGAAAAGATCCCGATAGCAATCCGCAAACTGTCTAAAGCTTTATCGGCGCCGCTTAGGACATTTATGATCTGAGCGATAGTCGGCTCCCCTTTAATATCCAAGATACCGCTGTCGATGATGGCGCTTGCCCCGATAACGATGCTCGCGATACTGAATATGGCGATGATCCCGCTTACAAAGATCGGGATCTTGCTTATCTTTTTAAACATATTGACCTTCTTTTTAAAAATCGGTAGGCACTCAGACCTACCGATATCTTTTGATCTTTTTATGATCTCTTATTTCTTAAGATCGACGTTGTAGAATGCGTCTTTACCTAAGTATTGAGCGACCGGACCTAATTCATCTTCGATCCTCATGAGCTGATTGTATTTAGCGATACGGTCCGTTCTGGACATTGAACCTGTCTTGATCTGACCGGCATTGACACCAACAACGATATCAGCGATCGTGGTATCTTCAGTTTCGCCTGATCTGTGTGATACGACGCAAGTGTAGCCGGCTTTCTTAGCCATTTCCATAGCGTCGAATGTTTCGGTAAGAGTACCGATCTGGTTGACCTTGATAAGGATCGAGTTAGCGATACCTTTTTCGATACCTTCCTTTAAGATCTTCGGATTAGTAACGAAGAGGTCATCACCGACAAGCTGGATATGATCGCCTAAACGATCTGTGAGTTTCTTCCAACCGTCCCAGTCTCTTTCACCAAGACCGTCTTCGATCGAGATAATCGGATATTTTTCGACCCATTCAGCATACATATCGATCATTTCATCAGTTGTCTTGTTGCCCTGACCTGATTTTGATAATTCATAAAGACCGGTATCATGGTTGTGGAATTCGCTGGCAGCGACGTCCATAGCGATACAGATATCTTCACCAGGTTTATAGCCGGCAGCCTTGATAGCTTCAACGATGAGCTCTAATGGTTCTTCATTACCTTCACGGCATGAAGGAGCGAAACCACCTTCGTCACCGACGTTGGTGTTGTAGCCTCTGGCCTTTAAGACTTTTCTCAAGTTGTGGAATGTCTCAGCGCCCATACGCAAAGCTTCTTTGATGCTGTGAGCACCAACCGGGAAGATCATGTATTCCTGGAAGTCAACAGTTGAGTCAGCATGTGAACCACCGTTTAAGACGTTCATCATCGGAACAGGTAAAACTTTACCGTTGAAACCACCGAAGTATTTGTATAATGGGATGCCGTAGAAATCAGCGGCAGCTCTGGCACAAGCCATCGAAACGCCTAAGATCGCATTAGCGCCGAGCTTGCTCTTAGTTGGTGTACCGTCAAGATCGATCATCGTCTTATCGATGAGGTTTTGATCAGTGACGTCCATACCCAATACGGCCGGGGCAATGATCGTATTGACATTCTCAACAGCCTTGAGAACACCTTTACCTAAGTAACGGCTCTTATCACCGTCTCTGAGCTCTAAAGCTTCTCTTTCACCGGTAGAAGCACCTGATGGTACTAAAGCTCTACCGAAAGCACCTGATTCAGTTGTTACTTCAACTTCAACAGTTGGGTTGCCACGTGAGTCTAAGACTTCACGAGCATATACATCAATAATTCCTGGCATTTAAATATTTCCTCCTTATACCAAATTATTTTGTAGCTTCAACGATCGCTAAGAATGAATCGACTTTTAAGGAAGCACCACCGATAAGGGCGCCGTCGATATCTTCCATAGCCATGTAATCTTTGATATTCTCCGGTTTTACTGAACCGCCGTATTGGATCCTGACACCATCAGCAGCTTCATCGCCATAGAGTTTACGAACTTCATCTCTGACGATGTGGCAGCACTCTTGTGCGATCTCTTTAGTGGCTGACTTGCCGGTGCCGATAGCCCAGATCGGCTCATAGGCGATGACCATCTTGCTGACACATTTCGGGCAAAGATCAGCAAGGCCTTTATCGAGTTGGGTCCTGATGACGGTCTCGGTCTCTTTGGCATCGAATTGAGCTTCGGTCTCACCGATACACATGATCGGGGTGATGTCAGCGGCGATCAATTTTTTTACCTTTTTATTTACGGTCTCATCGGTCTCATTGAAGTATTGTCTTCTTTCGGAGTGTCGGACGATGCAATGGGTGACCCCGAGCTCTTTGAGCATCGGGATACTAACCTCACCCGTGTAGGCGCCGCTTTCTTCAAAGTGACAGTTTTCGGCGGCAACGATCAGGTTTTTTGCCGTAGCTGTCGCATCTTTGAGAGCTGTAAATGGTGCGGCAATACCATAAGAACAGCTGTCATTCAACTTCGGATCGACTGCTTCGATAAACGCGACTGTCTCTTGGCAAGTCTTGTTCATCTTCCAGTTTCCGACGATTATTGGCTTTCTCATTATTATTTTTCCTCGATGATAGCGATGCCCGGTAATTCTTTACCTTCCATGTATTCAAGTGATGCACCGCCACCGGTTGAGATGTGAGTGAATTTATCAGCGTAACCCAGATTCTTAGCTGCACTGGCACTGTCACCGCCACCGATAACGCTCATGCAATCATCGAGTTCAGCGATAGCTTTGCAGACACCGATTGTACCCTTAGCGAAGTCTTCTTTTTCAAAGACACCCATCGGACCGTTCCAGAATACTGTCTTAGCACCGGCGAGTTCTTTTGTGAAGAGCTCAACTGTCTTTGGACCGATATCAAGACCCATGTAACCATCAGGGATCGCATCAGCACTTACGACCTTGACATCAGTCGGGTTGTCAAAGTCATTGGCGACAACGGTATCGACCGGAAGGACGATCTTATCGCCACCCTTTTGTAAAAATTCTTTCGCAACGGCGACCTTGTCCTCTTCAAGCAATGAAGTACCGACATTCCAGCCTTTTGCCTTGTAGAAAGTATAAGCCATACCGCCGCCGACGATGACCTTGTCAGCGATCTTCAATAAGTTTTCGATGACGCCGATCTTATCTGATACTTTCGCACCGCCTAAAACAGCGACGAAAGGACGTTTCGGATCATCGAGAGCCTGACCGAGATATTTGAGCTCTTTTTCAATGAGGAAACCGACAGCACTTGGTAAGTGTGTAGGAATACCTACTGTTGAAGCATGAGCTCTGTGGACAGAACCAAACGCATCGGAGACATACAGATCACCAAGTGATGCCCAATAAGCGCCGAGTTCCGGATCATTCTTCGATTCGCCCTTTTCATAACGTGTATTCTGCATCAAAAGGATCTCGCCGTCTTTGAGTTCGTTTACGGCAGCTTCCAGTTCAGGACCTCTTGTCGCATTGACGAATACGACCTTGTGGTCCCCAACGAGTTCTTGAAGACGTTTAGCTACAGGAGCCATATCGTTCTTCTTCTTATCGGCTTCACACTTTTCCGGATCTTTGTGATCGACTTTACCTAAGTGTGATAATAAGATAACTTTTGCACCATGCTCTACAAGATATGTGATCGTTGGTAAAGCGGCTTGGATACGGTTGTCATCAGTGATGACATCACCTTTGTGCGGAACATTGAAGTCAACTCTGACGATGACTTTTTTTCCTTCGACATTTAAATCGGTTACGATCTTTTTGGTCATATAAATTTCCTCCTAAAATTCCATACATATTGTACCAATATATGGGAGGTTTGTTAAGTATTTCGCAAAAAAATCCCTTACTGTAAAGTAAGGGAAATCGACTATTTTTCTTTCGTTTCTTTTTGTTGTTTTTCCAGTAGTCCGTAGCGTCTCAGTTTGTCCTCATACTCCTTCTCGGCCTTTTTGAGATCGGCTAAAACTTCATCAAGAGTGCGCGCCATTTTCTAAAGCGAAAGCCTTTCTGTAAGACCTTATGACTAACGGTATGAAGATGATGACGACTAGGACTTCGGCGATCGGATAGGCATACCAGACCGCTTCCAGCGAGATGTTGCTCAAAAGGTAAGCGATAGGGATGAGGAAACCGATCTGCCTTAAGATCGATTGGATCATCGAAGTGGTACCCTGACCGAAACTTTGAAAGACGGTGTTAAAGACGATCGATGCCGCCGCCGGCAAGAAAGACAGCGATACAGTCTTCAGCGTTATCATAGCCACTGCCTTCAAACTTTCGTCCATCGCAAAAAATGACACCATCAGATCCGGCACAAAGATAAACAAGGCCGTCCCGATAAGCATGACGCCAATCGCACTTATGAGGTAAAGGCGAGCGGTATCGAAGAAGCGCTTTTTGTTTTGGGAGCCGTAATTGTAAGAGAGGATCGGCAGCGAACCCTGACTGAATCCAAAACAGGGCATAAAGATAAAGGATTGCAGTTTGAAATAAAGGCTTAAAGCCGTTACCGCATTTTCCGAGAATTTGATGAGGACACCGTTCATGAGCGTCGTCGTGACACTGCCGATCATGTTCATGACAGCTGTCGGCAAAGCGACCGTGTAGATATTTTTGATGTTGGCCATCTTGATCTTAAAACCCTTGAAGACAAAACTGACATCGTGTTTGCCCTTGAGTAAAACGACAAGATCGATCACCATTGAGACCATCTGTCCCAAAACGGTAGCGATCGCCGCTCCGGCCATACCCATCTCTGGCACACCGAACTGACCAAAGATGAAGATCGGATCAAGGATGATATTGGTCAGGGCGCCGCAGATCAAAGAGATCATCGGCACGATCATGTTGCCTTGAGGCTGAAGGATCCTTTCAAAGACGAGCGACAAGAACTGACCGAAATTGAAGACCATGACGATGAAAAGGTATTGAGTCCCAAGCTCGATGATATCAGCTCTCTGGGTAAAGAGTGATAAAAACGGGGCGCTGAAGAAGATGCCGACCAAGATGATGATCACGATATGGATAAGTGAGATCAAAAGCCCGGTCGTCGCTACTTCATTGGCCTCACTTTGCAAGCGCTGGCCGAGTCTTCGGGAAACAAGAGTACCGATACCGACTCCGGTCCCAAGACCTAAACTGAGGGCTGCCTGCTGGAGTGGAAAGACTAGACCGATCGCAAACATCGCATCCTGACTGTATTGGGAGATATACATCGTGTCGACGATGTTGTAACAAGACTGGATAAAAAGCGACAAGACTGCCGGCAGTGCCATCGAATACAACAATTTTCCTATCGGCCAAGTGGCCATTTTATCTGAACTTTTAATAGACATACCGCGATATTATAGCATAATTGCTCTATAATGGTAATATGTTTGTCAAAGGTGAGATCTCATGTCAATTGACGATCGAAAAGTCAGTCTTTATCGCTTATCTCAAAAGGATCGACACTGTCCAAGAGTACAATGTTTTTTTAAATGCGATCCGCAAAAAACACTACGACGCCAATCATCACTGCAGTGCTCTGCTTTTAAAAGACGCCAAAAGATCTTCGGATGATGGGGAACCCGCCGGAAGTGCAGGACTGCCCATCCTTTCGACCCTTGAAAAAAGCGGCCTTGAAAACGCGGGCTGCGTCGTCGTGCGCTATTTTGGCGGCATAAAACTCGGTATCGGCGGTCTTATCAGAGCTTACAGCCAGGCAACGGCAAAAGCCATTGAAAGTGCCGATTTACAAACAGCTGAGCAAGTGGGTGAGTATCTTTTAAAAGTACCCTATGATCTAAGCGGCAAGATCGATCGTTTCTTGCGCGCTAATACGCAGATCCATGATATAACCTACGACCTTGAAGTCACCTATCGTTTCTTTGTCAAAGATGACCCTACCAAAAAGATCACCGAGATCACCAAAGGCATAGCACCGATCTTTATTAAAAACACAGAAGTCATGAAAGATGTGATAAAATAAGGATATGGAAAAACTGCTTGCCGGATTGCGATTCATCAATTCTTACATACCTTATGTCTACATCATCCTGTGTCTTATCCTCATCATCATCTTGATAAGACACCTTTTGCGTTTGATCAAACTTTACAAGCGCTCTGATCTCTTTGATAAGCGCACGGCACTTTTATTCGAAAGGTTACAAAAAGTCAAAGACGACTATCAAGAAACGATCACCGACTACAAAAACACTTTCAGCACCATCATAAAAGCCCTGGCCATCGTCAATATCTTAAGATTTTTAAGAAAGAATAAAGATGCCAAGGCTTATGAAAGATATGAAAGATCCAAAAGAAGACTCTTTGATCACTCCTGAAGCATTATCTTAACGATCTCTTTATCGGTCTCGCGCATACCTTCGCGCCCTAAAAGTCCGACATTGCGGATCGTTTTTTCTACGCCTTTGGCAACGATGCCCTCGCCGCCGTAAAACTGCTGGCCGTTCAGGTAGAGATGATAGCCCATGATCCCGGCTTCAACGCTGATGGCGATCTTGGCGGCACAACTCGCTTTGGCGCCATCACAAATGATCCCGGAGGCGATCGCCAATGAATTGACCAAGGTGTGAGCGATCGTATCGAGATCAGCACCATGAAGGTAGGCGATTCCGCACCCCGCCGCACAACCGGCACTCACTGCCCCACAATAGGCCGAAAGCGTACCGATATCGCTTTTTTCATGGATAGCGATCAGATTGGAGAGAACTAAGGCCCGATAGAGCTTATCCTTTTGTACTTTTAGTTCTTTGGCGTATTCGATGAGCGGGACGGATACGGTTATACCCTGATTGCCGCTTCCGGAATTGATCACGACTGCCAAGTCACAACCGCTCATCCGGGCATCTGAAGCTGCAGCTGCCTTGGCGATCGCACGGGCACGGACATCTCCCCCGTAATAAGAAAGGATCGTCGAGCCGATATTGGCACCATGATCGTTTTTAAGACCTTCCAAAGCTATCGCTTCATTGGCTTGTATCTCTTTATCCAATAATTCCCTGACATCTTCGATATCGACACTTTGAGCAAATTCATAGATATCGGCAATCGTTAAAAGCGAGCGATCATGATCTGAACTTTCGATCTTCACTTCCTGACAATCGGCAAACGCCTCACCTTTGTCGAGCAAGATGTCGTCATCCTTTTTGATGTAGACGACATTGGTGTGGTACTTAGCGATCCTGACGGTCGCCTTACTCTTATCGGATAAGACTTCAACGATGATATCAAAGATGTTGCCAAGATCGATCGGTTTGACCTCGATCGGTACCTCCCTGATAAACCTTTCGATAGCGCCTATCTCTTCTTTTTTGACATCGGCGATGACTTCTAAGATCTTCTCGCTTTTGCCCACCACGATCCCGCTTGCGACTGCGGCCTTTATGCCCTTTAGACCGCCGGTATTGGGGACGGTTACACTCTTGACGTTTTTGATGATATTGTTGCTGACAAAGACCTTTACCGCTTTAACATCCCCGTCCAAGGTATCACGGGCAATGCTCGCCCCATAGGCGATAGCGATCGGCTCAGTACAACCCATCGCACACAAAAGTTCTTCTTTCAAGATCTCAAGATAAGTCTTATAAATGATGTCTTCTTTTTGCATACTCATATCCGATTATATAATTCCATTGCCTTTCTTAGACGGTTTGCCATCCTTTTATCGACGCTGCCCTTTAGCATCCGCCATGACCAGTTACCGTTAGTCGAAGGCGTATTCATGCGCGCCTTGCCATCAAGACCTAAGATGTCTTGCATCTGCATGATGACAAGATCGGCACTTGTAGCCCAAAGCGTCTTCAAGACACCTTGACGATATCCCTCTTCCTTATTTAAACGCATGTATTCTTTGGCGTATTCAAGATCATCCTTTGGCATTTCTTTGAGCCAGCCCTCGATCGTCGAATTGTCATGAGTGCCACTGTAAGCCACGCAATCCTTGCCGATGTTGTGGGGAAGATAAGCAGAGTCGTGATCATTTTGATCAAAAGCAAACTGTAAGACCTTCATTCCCTTAAAACCGCACTCTTTTAAAAGGATGCGAACATCATCGGTAATAAAGCCGAGATCTTCAGCGATGATCGAAAGTTTGCCATACCTTTTTTCAAGCGCTCGGAAAAGAGCGATCCCCGGGCCTTTTTCCCAATGGCCATCTCTTGCGTCCTTGGCGCCATAGGGAATACTGTAAAAGGCACAAAACCCACGAAAGTGATCGATCCTTAAAACGTCAAAGAAAGAGTATACATGATGGATGCGCCTTGTGAACCACGCATAGTCATCTTTTGCCATCTTTTCATAGCGATATAAAGGATTGCCCCAAAGCTGCCCATTGGCATCAAAGCTGTCGCCCGGCACACCGGCTACCGCTTTGGGGATACGATCTTTACCCAAACGAAAGAGTTCGCTGTTTGCCCAGACATCGACGCTGTCAAAAGCGACATAGATCGGCATATCGCCAATGATATAAATGCCGTTTTTATTGGCATAGGCCTTTAGCGCGAACCATTGTTTATAGAAGATATATTGAACAAAACGATAAAAATCAAAAAGCTCGCCTTCTTTTTTTAAAAAACGCGCGATCGCTTTAGCTCGATGAAACTTAAGGTCGTCTTCCCACTCTGACCAAGGCCTAAAACCTCTTTTCTCTCTGATCGCCATAAAGAGCGCATAATCGTTTAGCCAATACGCATTTGTCCTGATAAAGTCTTCATAGTCAGCCGTCTTTAAAAAGCGGGCATAGGCCTTTTTTAAGACTTTGAAGCGCTCATTAAAAATAATACCGTAATCGACTTTTGAAACATCTTTGCCCCAATCGATATCGGCATAATCAGCACGCTTTAAAAGACCTTCCTTTCTCAGAAGATCGAGATCGATGAAATAGGGATTTCCGGCATAGACCGAATAAGACTGGTAGGGCGAATCGCCATAGCTTGTCGGACAGATCGGCAATACCTGCCAATATGTTTGACCGGCAGCTTTTAAAAAGTCGACGAATCGGTAAGCCTCCTTGCCAAATGTCCCGATGCCACAGTCCGATGGCAGTGACGATATGTGCAAAAGGACCCCACTTCTTCTCATTATTCCTGACCGCTTTCTTGACTTGTCTGCGTAGTATCAGGCGTCGATTCAGCTGTCGGTGTTGGGGTCGCTGTCCCCTCACCGGGCAGATAGAAAATCGTCTCGCCGTCTTTAGAAAACATATAGTTGCCCCGAGCATAAGTCTGAACATAGTCCGGGTCTTCTAATTTATCTCTTTTGGATATCAGTGATGCGTTTTCGTCTTTGAGTTTTTGCAGTTCCGCAGCAGCGATATCTGCCTTACTTTTAAGGTCGATCATACTGTAGACTTCAGCACCCACGCCAAACAAAAGCCAAATCGAAACCCCGATGATGACGATCGATATCATTTTGACCAAACTCTTCTTAACTCTTCTTTTAGCCATGGCTTTATTATAACGATATTGAATTATGATGAAAATACTTTGTGCTATAATTTTGGTTTGAGTAAAGAGGTAGAAAATGCAGGTATTTTTAAAGTTTTTGACCTATTACAGGCCTTATAAAAAAGTGTTTATCTTGGATATGATCTGTGCCATGATCATCAGCTTCATCGATCTGGCCTTCCCCCAGATCCTAAACTACTTAAACGCTGATCTTTTCACTTCAAGTGCCGAAAGGATCACAAAGAGTCTTTTGGGACTGGCGGTATTTTTGATCGTGATGTATACGATCAGGTCACTTTGTAAGTACTACGTGTCGGCTCAAGGACACATCATGGGAGCGATGATGGAAAGAGACATGCGCAAAGATCTCTTTGACAAATACGAAAAGCTCTCATTTTCCTACTACGACAAAAACAACACCGGTGAGATGATGAGCAAGCTCACCAATGACCTCAACGATATTTGTGAATTTGCCCATCACGGACCGGAAAACGTCTTCATTTCACTTTTAAAGATCGCCGGCTCTTTTATCTTACTTCTGTATATCAATATTCCCTTGACCTTACTTTTGATCGTTGTGACGGTGGCGATG
>CALUZL010000062.1 GCA_944325295.1 uncultured Erysipelotrichaceae bacterium
TACTGGAAGAAACCCTTTTGGCGTTCCTGCAAATGATAACGATTTAGATAAAGTTTGTGTGGATAAAAAAGACTTCGAACATAGCATAAAAATACAATGCGCTTATGAACAAATCAAATATATTTCCAAAGATGAGATCAATAAGCGATTCGATTTATTAAATTCATTTAAAGTATTTACATCAAAAATGAATGGTGCTGCAGGGGTGCTTCTTGATGATAAACCTGTGTCTATTCTTGGCAAGCCGTATGTAGCAGACAACAATTCCGTATGTTCTAATGCTTTGATTTGTATAGGTTGTTTTTCATCAGAGCAAGAAGCAAAAAATCTTGAGAAGTATTTCAAAACGAAATTTTTCAGATTTATGGTTGGAATAAAAAAGATGTCACAAGTACTAACGAGCAATGTATACGAATTTGCTCCACTTCAAAATTTTAACAACGAATCAGATATTGATTGGTCAAAGTCTATACCAGAAATCGATCAGCAGCTTTATAAAAAATACATCTTGTCTCAAGATGAAATAACATTCATTGAAGAAAAAATTAAACAAATGGATTAATCTGACTTAGAAGGTCTTAGGGATAATCCCTAACGAGAGGTATTTATGGCATCTGTCCATAAACACACTGCTCGCTGAATTATACCGTTTATGGAAGTGTGTCCATAAATGGTCTGCTCGCTAAGATAAACAACCGTTTGTAAAACAAAATAAAATGACAGTAAAGAAAGAGATTCAAGTATGACTTCTCTTACCATTACTGTCATTTTTGTTTGGCTTCTTAACGATAAATCACATCATTTAAGACAATTTCTCTGGCTCTATTTTGGATGTCATTCATCATTTGAGCCCATTTAAACGGATCATTTGCTTTAAGTTTTTCATCTACTTTTTCTTTAGCTTTTAGTGAATTAATTAGTGATTCATAAAGATTGTTTGCTTCTTCTTCCACTAATTTTATTTGAGGAAGTAGCTGTTGTTTTGTTAGAAGATTGTAGTAAATGATCTTATGATTTTCTTTGAGATAGTCCCTATATCTTCTTCCAAAGAAACCAATTTGATATTCATTTTGATTGCTGAGTCTTAGTGTTGGAATGTCATAATCACCAAATCTTTCATACTCGATTGTCATAGCTTTGTTTCCTCCTGCCAGAAATATATTCGTTATATCTTTATCAATCGAGGATGTAAATGACAGTGTTAAATGAGAAAAAATCGTATAAAACAATACAAACCATCTTATGCAATGAGATAGCGAGCAGTGTATTTGGATAACCACTGTTATCAAATACCTATTTTAGGGATAGTCCCTAATACCCTTACCTAAAGAAAAAATCGCTATTTCTAGCGATCTTCTATGTTTAGACTAACTCTTATCGCAAATCCACCAGGGAAGAAATAAGTGTTCGTCAGATACTCGTATGGTGGAGGCTAAGGGACTCGAACCCATGACCCCTTCCACGTCAAGGAAGTGCTCTCCCAACTGAGCTAAGTCTCCGTTTTTTTAACAGCTATATAATAATAATAGATTTTCTTTAAAAAATCAAGAAAAGTGTTATAATAGTTAAGCGTCGGGATGTAGTACTGCTTGGTAGTACACTTGCTTCGGGAGTAAGGGGTCGCAGGTTCAAATCCTGTCATCCCGACCATTTTAAAAAGATATCAAAAATGACAGATCCTTGATTGTTCTGTCATTTTTATTTTAATAGATTATTTCGATTCGGCCATCGCCATTTGGATCATTGTAGGATATGGGAATCTTGCCATTGAGGATAGCGCTCAGATAGTTTATTAATGCTTCGCCATCATACATGACCCTGTTTAGTGATATTTCGACGTCGGCTATAGCTGTACCTAATGTTTCTGTCATCTTCTCATCGAAAGCTAAGGTGTAAGTTTTATCCGGATCCAGTTTCAGATAGTCGTCTGTATTCACGTCATAGATATAGACTTCACTTACCCGTCTTTGCTTGTCTTCGTCGATCTTAAATGCACCATCTTCATTTACGATGACCGGAGAGGGGATGGTCGTATCAAGGGTCAGTTTTAGTCCGGAAACTTGAAGGAAAGACCCTGATCCAAAAGGTGTATTACAGTAAGCGATCTCTAAGAGATCAAGCAGTGTCTCTCCACTTATGCTCGCCTTGTTTAAAAGCAGATTTTTGTCAAAGACATCCAAAATATCTTCTAAAGTTACTTTTCCTTTGTCAATGTTATTTGTGATATTAGCGGCAGTGACAAGGGCGATATCGGTGTCAAGACGGAAACGATAGGCATCAGCTATAAGATCGCCAAGGTTGGTCTCTTTTTTATCGATCAGGATCTCAGTGTTTCCATCCTTGCAAGTCAGATCGAATTGAGTAGAGGCAATGGTTTCTTTTAAAAGGGCGGAGTAGTCATCTTTGATCGTGGCGATGTATTCTGCGGTTTCGATATAAGCATGACCTTTTCGGATATCTTCGATCTTTACTTGTGAGATATCGATAATACCGTCAGGGTTGATCCAGACCCTAGTGATATACTCGCCCTTGCCGCCTTGAGCAACCATGACATCATGGCCGTCTTTGTCTTTGACAAGCGTATCGTAGGCCTCGTGGGTCTTGCCGTCAAGAAGGATATCGATCCCCCGTGTGTTTTCGATGAGGGCGTTTGAGCTGTAGGGACCATCACCAAGTCCCAGATGTGCTATAGCGATGACAAGATCAGGTTCTTCTTCGCTGATGGCATCGAGGACACTTTGGATGCGCTCATAAAAAAGATCACCGTCTTTTTCGTCATAGAAATCATAGATCTTGTTGCCTTTGTCATCTTCAAAAAGTGATGGTTCGATATTGTTTGCGGTAGTGGGGTCAAGGATGCCGATAAAGGCGATCTTGCGTCCACTGTATTCTTTGATCGTGTAAGATGGCAAAAGGTCGTCGCCGTTTATGTCGGTGAGGTTTGCTGCAAGATAGGTGATGTCATTATCGCCTTCGACAAGCTTCATAAAATTGTCGATACCGTATGAGAACTCATCGTTGCCTCCTATCGCTATATCATAACCGATATGATCCATGATATCGATGATCCACTTGCCTTTTGACAGGGCGGCGATCATTCCGCCTTTGATACTGTCGCCACCGTCGGCCAGCACTACATCAGCGTCCCCATACTCACTTTTCTGATCAGCAAAATACTGATAGATCGAAGCATAGATGTTGAGTTTATCATCGCTGCTGTTTATATCATTAGTAAAAAGAATGATCGTATCTGCGTTTTTTTCGTTGCTGCAAGCCAAAAGACAAAGGCCTACAAGTAAGCACAGGGTCAAAATCTTTATTCTTCGCATAGATCAGAAAGTCCTCTCACGACTTCGCACACATCATCGCTGATGACTAGCGAAGCTATCCTTGAAGCTCTTGTCTCGCCTTTGTTTATGATGATGAGATCGCGGCCACGGAAATACTCGATGTAGGAAGCAGCCGGATAGACTAAAAGGGA
>CALUZL010000063.1 GCA_944325295.1 uncultured Erysipelotrichaceae bacterium
GTATCAAACGACCTTCAAAATCGACATTCAAAAGCGGACAGATCTTCAAGGCACTTCCCAAAAATCCGGAGACCTTAGATACCCTTCCTCCTCTTACAAGGTAGGTCAGATCGGTTGTAAAGAACCAGTGATGGATATTGAGCTTATGCGCCTCGATCCAATCCAGGTTATCTTTAAGCGACATACCATTATCCAGATTATCTTTAGCAAGTTTTACAAGCATCCCATAGCCGCTGCTTGCCGCCATACTGTTGACGACATATACCTGGCCTTTATTTTCCTCATTGAGGTTTTTTGCAGCCAGACAAGCGCTGTTGTAAGATCCGGAAATACCTGCCGACAAACACAGATGGATGACATCGATACCCTTTTCTACATAGGTACGCCAGAATTCCATGTAACGGCCAACACCGACTTGCGAAGTCGTCGGCACGGCACCATCGATCATCGCCTTATAAAAATCGTGAAGGGCAAAAGAAACACCGTAATCATCATCGTATTCCTTACCGTTGAGAGTAAAGGTAAAAGGAATGAAATCGATATTGTTTTTTTCAAAGAAGTTCAGGTCCATATCGACCGTTGAACAACAAGTAATGACATATTCATTCATAAACTATATCTCCTTGTCATCATTTTAACGTCCAACACTGGTCAATACAAGAAAAAATGAAACACACTTTCAAAAACAAGCCGGCAGCCCTTTTTTAAAACCATTAAGGAAACATCCAAGAATAGTTCTCTATATGTTATGAGCACTGATTTTGGAGAAGAGAAATGACAAATGATATCGTAATATTTAGAAATGGTGAACTGGAATTAGAAGTAAATGTTAATCCGGATCAAGAAACCGTATGGTTAAATCGTGAACAGATGAGTGATTTATTTGATCGTGATATTAAAACGATCGGCAAACATGTCTTTAATATCTTTAAAGAAGGCGAGCTTGATAGAAAGATGGTTGTCGCAAAATTTGCGACAACCACTAGACACGGAGCAATAAGAGATAAAACGCAAACAAAAAACGTTGAATTCTACAATCTTGATGTCATTATATCTGTTGGCTATCGTGTCAAATCACAAAGAGGAATTGCTTTTCGAAAGTGGGCCAGCTCGATCTTAAAAGACTACATGATCAGAGGCTATGCTATTAATTAAAATGATGCCGAATGAAAGAATTGTTTACGTTTAATCAAAGCTTTCGAAATACACCAATAATAACGTTTGACAAATAATAAACATTAATAAACATTCATCAAAATGTCTTTGGTCAAGATACCATTAAAGTGCCAAAGAGAAAGCTACTGATCTTTCATATTATTTCATTAAAATCATCTCTTCGACTTATACGCTATATAAATAATCCGGATACATATCTGTTTTATTTATAGCACTTTATTAAAAGTTTTTAAGGAAATCTCTAAAAATAGTTCTCTATATGTTATGAGTACTAATTTTGGAGAAGAGAAATAACAAATGATATCGTGATATTTAGAAATGGTGAACTGGAATTAGAAGTCACTGTTAGTGAAGACCGTGAAAACGTATGGCTTTCACAGGATCAAATAGCAACTTTATTCGATGTTGATAGGACGAGAGTTACTCGACACATTAAAAATATATACGAAGATAAAGAACTTGATAAAGATTCAACATGTGCGGAAAGCGCACTTGTTCAAATAGAGGGAAAAAGACACGTAAAAAGGATAATAAAGATATACAATCTCGACATGATTTTAGCTGTCGGTTATCGTGTAAAATCTCCTAATGGTATTGTATTCCGCAAGTGGGCTACTTCAATCTTAAAAGACTACATGATCAGAGGTTATGCTGTTAATGAGAAGCGACTGGAGATTTTAAACAAGACAATAGAGATACAATCAAGGATGTTAGCTGCATCTTTAGATCTCGAAGAAAATGAAATTTTGGATGTAATAGAGGCATATCAAAACGCCCTGACTTTACTTGACGATTATGATCACGGTTCCTTGTCAAAACCAAAAGGAAAAGATTCAATTTATCGCCTAACTTATGAAGAATGTCGAAAACTTATTGATAAAATGAAGTTTGAGTCGGCTGTCTTTGGTGTTGAAAAAGAAGAAGGTAAACTAAATGGTATTTTAGCCGCTGTCTATCAAAATGTTTTTGGTCAAGAGCTGTATCCAAGTATCGAAGAGAAAGCTGCTAACCTCTTATACTTTCTCATTAAAGACCACCCCTTTACCGATG
This sequence comes from uncultured Erysipelotrichaceae bacterium, assembly GCA_944325295.1. Classification (GTDB taxonomy): domain Bacteria; phylum Bacillota_I; class Bacilli_A; order Erysipelotrichales; family Erysipelotrichaceae; genus JAHHTG01. The sequence continues at coordinate 2,227 of CALUZL010000063.1, forward strand.
GCTGTAAACGCATCGGAGCGACAATCTTTTTAGAGTTCCTAAATAAGAATCATCATCTGATCATTGATGGTAAGCAGATAATATCCGACAGCGCGCTTGTAGCCGTAACTTTGATGATCGCTGAGTCAAGATCTCAAGAGAAAGAGACGATGGTGAGACTAGTCATGACTTTCTTATCGAGATGATCTCAATAAACCTTCCAAAAGAAAAACCCTCAGCGAGGGTATTCTTTAATCAATATATACAAGAGGAGAAACAATGAAAAATCATTTCCGTCTATATTACACCAAATAAATATGTTCAAATTGTGAAAATCATATCTTTTTGATAAACATCATGCGATCTTTGCCGTTTATATCCTTTAAAACCTCGATATCCGCATCGGCAAAATGCTCTTTTGCAATAGTCATCAGAGCTTCTTTTTGGTTATAGCCGATCTCAAAAGCCATGAGCCAGCGCTCGTTTAAGACTTTGCGAGCATCGGTAAAGATCTGCCGGTAATAGTCAAGACCATCGCTGCCGCCAAAAAGTGCAACATGTGGCTCAAAGTCTCTGACACTGACTTCGATCTCTTCTTGCAAAGGAATATAAGGCGGGTTTGAGATCAAAATGTCGACATGGGTGCCTTTTGCGATCAGGGGTTTTAGCATGTCGCCGCTCATAAAATCGATAGCAGCATCATTGTCTAAGGCATTTCTTTTAGCGACATCTAAAGCTTCACTTGAGATGTCTGTAGCGATCATCGAAAGCCTCGCTTCTTCTTTTTTGAGGGCGATGGCGATCGCACCGCTGCCGGTTCCGATGTCGGCTGCCGTGATCACTTCCTGATCCTTGAAATACTCATCGATATAACCGAGGATATTGCCGACTAGTTCTTCGGTCTCAAAGCGTGGGATGAGGACATCTTTGTTGACGACCAGCTTATATCCAAAGAAATAGCAATATCCCAAGACATAATACAGCGGTTCGTCGGCCAAGATCCTTTTGATCCCGGCTTCAAATTTACCGATTATCTCGCGATCTGCGTCGTTGTCAAGTTCCAAATAGAGATCGATGCCTTTTTCATTGCAAAGCTCAAAAAGAAAGGCTTTAGCGACCTGTAAGTCCATTCCTTTCTTTTTAAACGCATCTTTGTACATGTATATAAGTTTATGATACGTGATCATTGAGCAGTTTCTCTTTCTCTTCGTTAGCTAAAAGGGCATTGACGATATCGTCAAGCTTGCCGTCGATGATCCGATCGAGCTGGTTTATCGTCAGACCGATGCGATGATCAGAGACACGATTTTGCGGATAATTGTATGTCCGGATCTTTTCACTGCGATCACCGGTACCGATCTTGGACTTGCGGATCTCGCCTTCCTTTTCTTTTCTTTGTCTTTCGTACTCTTCATAGACACGGGCTCTGATGATCCTTAAAGCCGTTTCCCGGTTAGCCATTTGACTACGTCCATCCTGACAGTTGACGGTGATGCCTGTAGGCTTGTGGACGATCCTGACGGCACTATCGGTCTTGTTTATGTGCTGACCGCCGGCACCGGAGGCCCGATGTGTCTCGATCTCAAGATCGCTGTCCGGGATCTCGATATCGGCATCTTCAACATCTGGCAAGACTAAGACTGTCGCCGTTGAAGTGTGGATCCGACCCTGTGTTTCCGTCTTTGGCACTCTTTGAACGCGATGAGCGCCGCTTTCAAATTTGAAATGGCGATACGCTCCTGTACCTTTGACCAAAAAGCTGATGAGCGCATAACCGCCAGCTTCCGATTCACTGGCTTCCATGACTTGCGTCTTAAAGCCCAGGTTCTCGGCATAGTGTGTATACATGCGGTAAAGATCGCCGGCAAAGATATTGCCCTCATCACCGCCGGCTGCCCCTCTGATCTCAACGATACAATCGTAGTCATCCTCGGGATCGCGCGGAAGCAGTAATTCATCGATCTTGACCAAAAGCTTTTCTCTTTCCTCTTCCTTAAGTGAAAGTTCTTCTTTGGCCATCGCTTTTAATTCATGATCATCGCTGTGCAAAAGCTCCTTGGCTCCTTCGATGTCATTTTCGATCTCTTTGTATTTTTGATATGCCAAATAGGCTTCTCTTAAAGAAGCCTGCTCTTTTGAAAGTTTAGTGACCTTTTTTTGATCCTTGATGACCTCTTCATCGATCAGGAGGTCATTTATCTCATCGTACCTTTTCTCGATACTTTCAAGTTTAACTATCCTTGCGTCCATATTACTCCTTGTCTAGTACCGGATGATCCGGCACCTCATGGCAATGACGACAGCGCGCCTCATAAGACTCACTGGCACCGACCAAAACGACCGGATCGTTATAAGAAGCCGGTTTGCCGTCGATTATCCTTTGGGTTCTGGTCGCCGGTGCCCCGCATTTATTGCACACCGCTGTGAGCTTTGTGACAAATTCGGCCTGCGTCATGAGCTTAGGCATTGGCCCGAAAGGCTCGCCTTTAAAATCCATAACCAGACCGCTGACCATGACTCTTTTACCGTCATTTGCCAAAGCATCGCAAACCTGACAAACAGTGTCATCGAAGAACTGAACTTCATCGATCGCTACCACCTGCGTCGATTTTTTGACGTAGTCCAAGATCTCTACGGCCTTAGTAATAGGATGTGACTCCACAAAACTTCCGGCATGGGATACGACTTTCGTGTCTGAATAACGATTGTCGATCTTGGGCTTAAAGACCATGATCTCTTTTTTACCAAACTCCAATACCTTTATCCTTCTTATGAGTTCTTCCGTTTTGCCGGCAAACATACAGCCGGTAATGACTTCCAGCCAACCGTCACGATATCTGTGATACATAATTATTCTCTCCTCAATTGAAAAGATAAGAGCTATTGAGCGCTCTTATCTTTAAGACCATATTTCTTATTGAATTTCTCGATCCTACCAGCTGCAGCAGCGAATCTTTGTCTTCCCGTATAGAACGGATGACAATTTGAACAAGTATCGACTTTGATATCACCTTTAGTTGAACCTGTTTCAAATGTTGCTCCACAACTCGTACAAGTTACAGTCACTCTTTTGTATTCAGGATGGATCCCTTTCTTCATAATCTTTCTCTCCCTTCTGCCTTAAGTATCTTAGTCAACCTAAAGTAAGTGCTAATGGATTATAACATATACCCAAATTGAAAATCAATCGTTATCGTTTATTACTTGATATCGGCGCCGATCGCTTTAAGTTTCTCCTTTATGTGATCATAACCGCGATGGATATGGTAAGCACCCTTGATCGTCGTCTGACCCTCAGCGATCAAACCGGCGATCACAAGACAAGCCCCGCAGCGCAGGTCCGTAGCCGTGACCACAGCCCCACTTAGCGATGTCGGTCCGGTGATCGTCGATGAACCGTTATCGACCTCGATCTCTGCCCCCATCAGCGACAGCTCATGACAATGGCGGAAACGTTCCGGGTATATCGTCTCATGGACTT
>CALUZL010000064.1 GCA_944325295.1 uncultured Erysipelotrichaceae bacterium
GTTTTCACTTTTCTTTTTAGCGGCTTTGACCAGTCCGGAAAATAAGGGGTGTGGACGGTTTGGCCGTGATTTAAACTCTGGATGAGCTTGAGTTGCGATGAAGTAGGGATGATCTGCTATTTCGATCATCTCCACGATATTGCCATCCGGTGATAATCCCGAAAGAGTGATGCCGTGAGCTTCAAGTTCCTTGCGGTAGTCATTATTTACTTCATAGCGATGGCGATGTCTTTCGGAGATATCGTTTGTGCCATACAGTTTTTTAGCTAAAGTACCATCCTTTAAATGACAGGGATAAGCGCCAAGTCGCAGCGTCCCACCGATATCTTCGATCTCGTCTTGGCCTTTTAAAAGGTGGATGATCGGACAGGAAGTATGGGGATCAAATTCTAAGGAATTGGCATCTTTATGACCTAAGACATCACGTGCAACTTCGACAAGGGCTAACTGCATACCAAGACAGATGCCCAAAAAGGGAATGCCGTTTTCGCGGACATATCTTATGGCTTTGATCTTACCCTCGATACCACGGTTTCCAAAACCGCCGGGAACGATTATGCCATCGACATCGTCAAGCATTACTGAGACGTCACCATTTTCGAGTTTTTCCGAATCGATCCACTTGATGCGCACATGGGTGTCGTTGGCGATCGCGCCATGACGCAAGGCTTCAGCGACGCTGAGATAGGCATCGTGCAAAGCTACGTACTTACCGACGATGCCGATCTTGACGACACCTTTGGCATTTTTGAGCTTGTCAAGCATCGCCTGCCATTCGGTGTGATCGGGTTCGGTCACATCGAGGTGCAGTGATTCGAGAACTCTTTGGGCCAGTTCTTCCCTTTCAAGCATCATCGGCGCTTCGTAGAGATATTCGACATCGAGGTTTTCGATGACACACTTTGGATCTATGTTGCAGAAAAGAGCGATCTTTTCACGGACGTCGTCATCGAGCGGGATATCGCTGCGACAGACGATGATATCCGGCCAAACACCCATGCCCTGCATCGTTTTGACGCTTTGTTGGAACGGTTTGGTCTTTACTTCAAGCGAAGCTCTTAAGAAAGGGACTAAAGCCACATGGATGAGGCAGGTGTTTTCAAAACCGATCTCTTGGCGGAATTGGCGGATGGCTTCGATAAACGGCTGCGATTCGATGTCACCGACCGTACCGCCGATCTCGATGATCACGATCTCCTCTGCACCCTCACTTTTATGGAAGCGGGATTTGATCTCATCGGTCACATGGGGAATGACCTGTACCGTTTTACCGCCATAGTCACCGCGTCTTTCCTTGGATAGGATCGTGTCGTATACCTTTCCGGTCGTGACGTTTGATTCGCGATTGAGGTTTTCGTCGATAAAACGTTCATAATGTCCAAGGTCAAGATCGGTCTCAAGTCCGTCTTCAGTCACGTAGACTTCGCCATGTTGGACCGGATTTAGAGTACCGGGGTCGATATTTAAATACGGGTCAAATTTCTGCATGAAGACCTTATGACCTCGGTCTTTTAAAAGCCTTCCCAAAGAAGCTGCCGTTATTCCTTTACCAAGTCCGGAAACTACACCACCTGTGACAAATACATACTTTGTACCCATAACTATCCCCTTTCCTCTCTATAAAAAAACGGGTTCAAAACCCATCGATCCTTGCGGATTAGATGAATCTATACCCTTTTGAAATCGATTTTAATATTCATAACAATACCCTTCAATATTACACCAATTTACCTTAAAATAAAATAAGAAAAAAGATTTTTATGAAGTGGGCATTAGTCAGCGGAGCCGGCAGCGGTATTGGTAAAGCCCTGAGTGAAGTTTTGGCCCAAAACGGCTTTTCACTTGTCATCACTGCCAGAAATTTAAAACGGTTAGAAGATCTTGCCTCAGAGCTTGAAGAGAAGTATGGCGTGAAAGTCATACCGTTTTCCTTTGACCTTGCCGATCACGCAAACGCCGATCTTTTGTATGAGCGGGTTAAAAAGCTTGAGATCCGGATCGATATCTTGGTCAATAATGCCGGTATTGGCGATTATGGCTATTTTGTCGATAGCGATATCGATAAGTTGTCGCGACTTATCGAGATCAATATCCAAAGCCTTATCAGGCTCACATATCACTTCTTAAAAGATATGCGTCAAAATAACTTTGGCAGGATCGTAAATGTCGCCTCGATCGGCGCTTTTTTCGCCGGACCGCTCATGAGCGTCTACTATGCCAGCAAGGCCTTTGTCTTGTCGTTTAGTGAAGGACTGGCGCAAGAGCTTGAGGGCACTGACATCAAGGTGACCTGCCTTTGCCCGGGGCCGACAAACACTGATTTCTTTACTAAAGCAAATGCGAAAGCCGCAAAATTTAATATGAGCGAACCGTTATTTGTCGCCAAAAAGGGATACCAGGCCATGAAAAAGGGCAAACGCATCGAAGTCGTCGGTGTATTGAACAAAGTCATCGTCTTTAGTGCGCGTCTTTTACCCCGCCGTTTGCTGACAAAAGCCGTATACTTGGTACAGGGACATTTAAAAGAACGAGTATAAAGACTTACGAAAAACGATCTATGAGATCGCAATTAGTCTCAATGATTGAGGGCTCTTGTTTATAAGCGAGCCCTTTTATGATAGAATAAGCAGGATAAAAGAAGAGGTATACAGATGGACGCACTTATTTTTTTAGTATTAGTACTGTTATTGATATTTATGATCTTGCAAAACTATCGTCTTTTCAAAAGGAGCAAACATGTAAAGACTTATGTGAATTGCAGTGATGCGATATTTGCTGATCGCGAGCTGATGCTTGAGATCATCGACGAATACGTCAAGAATGAAAACGACGAAGAGTTCAAAAACAAGGGTCGGATCTTACAGATATATGCCCTTATGGCTAAAGGCCAAGACCCGCTAAAGGTCATCTCTGAGCTCGATCTCAAAGAGACGATCCTCAATAATAAGGGTAAATTTGATGCCAAACAGTTTGAGTACAACTCCGATTCCTACTTCTGGATGATCCTTGACATCATCAAGGCCCACAGCATCGACAATAAAGAAGCGATCGATGGTCTGGTCAGCGTCATGGATAAATACTATGAATACATCAATCAGGATATCGTTGTCGGTCTTTTCTATAACGTTCACCACGCCCTAAGTCATGACAGCGAATCCAACAGTATGTATTTGCGAGATCTCTGGAATGGTAATTACCAGGGAAATCCGACATATGATAAGCGCCTGATCGGTTTTTACAAGTATATCGCCGTTTCGGTATTAGCTTACCTTGGTGAGAATCTGTCTGAAGAGATGGTCCAGGATCTTAAAAACTTTGCCGGTATGAAAGCCGGAAGGTTGGCAATGCGCGATCTTGGGATCTTGGAGCGCTTCGATGAGCCTGTCATCCAAGATGAACCCGAAGAAGTCAAACCAAGTGCAGATGTCAAAGAGGATGAAGAAGCTTCAAAAGCGCAAACGGATGAGGATCAATAAGCTATGCGCTTGATCGTCGGCCTTGGAAATCCGGGCAGAGAATACAAAAACACTCGTCACAACAGCGGGTTTGCCGTCCTTGATGCGCTTAGCGATAAACTGAAGATCACAATCGACGAAAAGAAGTTTAAAGGTCTTTATAAAAAAAGCGGAGATCTCATATTGCTCAAACCGCAGACTTATATGAACTTAAGCGGCGAGTGTGTTTTGAGTTTTGTGAATTACTTTAAGATCGCCATCGAAGACATCATCGTCGTCTATGACGATATGGATATCCCTCTTGGCAAGATCAGGATCCGCGAAAACGGGTCTTCTGCCGGTCAAAAGGGCATGCAAAACATCATCGATCACCTGCATACCAAAGAGATTAAACGGATCCGTATCGGGATCGGTGCTCATGAGGATATCGACACCAAAGATTACGTCTTAGGCAAGATAAAAGGTGAGGATCAAAAGCTTTTTGCCCAAGCTGTAGACAGAGCCAGTGAAGCTTTGATCTATAGCCTCGATCATCCCTTTGCGGATGTGATGAATAGATTCAATGGTCAGTAAAGAACTGTTTTTATATCTCAAAGAAAACATCGGGATGGAGACACCATCCTTTTTGGCTTATAACAGCACCATCGAAGAGGCGATCAAGATCGCTCTTTATGCCGATGATCTTGACAAACCCATAGTCGTCGTCAAAGAGAATGCCTATGGAGCTAATCAGCTCTACGAGGAGCTTTGCGGGTTTTATGACCAAGAAGAGCTCGTCTTGTATTGTCCTGAGGAGTCGATGCGCTCAGAGGCGATCGTCGCTTCTTTTGAAAACCGCTCGCAAAGAGTCAGCGCCCTTTTTGCGATCTTGACTAAAAAGGTCAAGATCATCATCGCCAGTGCTTATGGGCTCATAAGACATCTTCCCGCTAAGGATTATCTTAAAGACCATATCATCAAGCTCAAAAAAGGAGATATCATCGAGCGTGACGATCTTGTCAAAAAGCTCAAAGAAGCTGGTTATGAGCGCACACCGACTTGCGAGAATCCCCTGACGTATGCCCTAAGAGGAGCGATCGTCGATGTCTTTTGTCCCAATGAGACAAGGCCGATAAGAGTGGAATTCTTTGACGATGAGATCGATTCTTTGCGTTTTTTTGATGTGAATACCCAAAGGACGATCGAAAACATCTCAGAGTGTACCCTTGGCTTTGCCGCCGATGTCCTTTTTAGCGATGAAGAGATAGAGGTGATCGAAGAGAAGGTCGGATCGTTTGGCTCATCGTCTTACGATCTCGATATCGATTTCATCAAAAACCACGTCTATCAGGGAAACCTCTATTACTATTACGCCTTCCTAAAAGATCAGAGCCATCTTTTGGATATCGTTGGTGAGCATAAACTGTATCTTAGCGATAAAGAGCGCATCAAAAGCCATCTGAAGCTTTTGAGCGATGAGACCTATGCCTATCTTCGCGAGATGAGTGAAGATACGAAGTTGCCGCTTCGCTTTTACGTCTTTGCCGATCTCGCCTATGAGCTAAAAGGCAAAGATATCTTAGAGGCAAGACCTTTCAGTCAAGCCGTGCCCCTGATCACCCAGATCGATACGCCCGGCGGCGCTCTTTATCTGACACTTAAGACGATAGGCCGCCAAAAAGAGACGATCAGCGTCTTTGTCTTAAACGGTGAAGAGATCGAGACGGTCAGCAGTGCTTTAAACGATCTGGGGATACCTTATACCGTAAGTGTCAGAGAGTTTAAAAAAGGCATCAATATCGTCTTGGGCGATCTTGATGAAGGCTTTGCGATCGCGACCTTAAATCTTTGTGTCTATGGTCAAAGAGAGTTGTTTGGCCATAAAAGGAAGATCGGTAAGTACGCCCAAAAATATGAGGAAGCCATAAAGCTCAACTCCTACGAAGAGCTTAAAAGAGGCGATTATGTCGTCCATAACCAATACGGTATCGGTCAGTATATCGGTATTGAAAAGCGTGTCATAAATAACGTCAAACTCGACTATCTCAAGATCTTGTATCGGGGAAATGACGAACTTTTAGTGCCGCTGGCCCAGTTTTCTTTGGTCCGAAAATACGTTTCTAAAGACGGAGTCGTTCCCAAACTTCACAAACTCGGATCCAAGGAATGGGTAAGGACCAAACAAAAGGTCCAAGAGGGGATCGATGACTTGGCAGAAAAACTCATCCGTCTTTACAAGAAAAGAAGTGAAAATATCGGTTTTGCCTTCTCGAAAGACAACGACATCCAAAAAGCTTTTGAAAGAGAATTCGCCTATGATCTGACAGCCGATCAAAAAAAGGCGATAGCGGATGTCAAAAAAGACATGGAAGCGCAAAAACCGATGGACAGATTGCTTTGTGGCGATGTCGGTTTCGGCAAGACGGAAGTGGCGATCGAAGCGGCGATGAAGGCCGTGCTCGATAAAAAACAGGTCGCTTATCTTTGTCCGACGACCGTCTTGTCACTTCAGCACTACAACACCTTCAAAGAACGGTTTAAAAATTACCCCGTCCGCATCGAGGTCTTGAACCGTTATATAAGCAACGCCGATCAAAAAGTGATCCTTAAAGATCTCAAAGCGGCTAAGGTGGATATCCTGATTGGCACCCATCGCCTTTTGTCAAACGATGTCGAGTTTAAAGATCTCGGCCTTTTGATCATCGATGAGGAACAGCGCTTTGGCGTTGAACACAAAGAGAAGATCAAACAGCTCAAGGAGAGCATCGATGTCCTCTCGCTGAGCGCGACCCCGATCCCCAGGACCTTGCAGATGTCTTTGGTGGGACTCAGGGGACTTTCGACTTTGGACACGCCGCCGAAAAACCGCTATCCGATCCAGACTTATGTCGTTGAAAAGAATGAAGATCTGATCCGTGAAGTCATCGAAAGAGAACTTGTAAGAGGCGGTCAAGTCTTCTATCTTTACAACGATATCGAAAGGATCTACACCATAGCTTCAAAACTGGAAAAGCGCATCAAAAAAGCCAGTGTGATCGTCGCTCATGGCAAGATGAGCCGCGAAGAGCTAGAAGATGCCATGTTGGCATTTTATGAAAACAAGGCTAACATCCTGATCTGTACGACGATCATCGAGACCGGGATCGATATCCCCAACACCAACACCATCATCATCGACAATGCCCAAAATTTCGGTCTCGCCCAACTCTATCAGATAAGGGGTCGGGTCGGTCGCAGTGATAAGATCGCCTACGCCTATCTCATGATCCCACCCAAAAAAGAGCTTTCCGAAGTCGCCCTGAAACGTCTGGAAGCGATCAAAGAGTTCACGGCACTGGGCAGCGGTTATAAGATCGCCATGCGTGATCTGGCGATTAGAGGAGCTGGGGATATGCTTGGGGCTAAGCAGTCAGGTTTTATCGACAATGTCGGTCTTGACCTCTATTTGGCGATGCTTGAGAAAGCCATAAAGAAAAAAAGAGGGGAAGAGGTCAAGGAAGACGATGTCACATCGCGTCAGGTCTTACCGATCGATTCTTACATCCCGGACTCCTTTACCGATAACGACTATGACAAACTTGTGCTCTACCATCGCTTAGATGAGATCGACTCCAAAGAAGAGTTGCTCAATTATTATCTGGAAGTAAGCGATAAATACGGTCATCTTCCCAAAGAGATCGACACTTTATTTGAAAAGAAGCAGATAGAATTGTTCATAGATGGTAAAATAGTAGAGAGTTTTAAGGTCTTAAATGCCCGGATCGTCATCACGCTGACCAAAGAATACAGCGATCGGATCGACGGCATGAAACTTTTTGAGTACTGTGCAACGCTTTCCAAAGACTTGCGGATCCGTTATGTGAATATGAAGATCGAGTTCAGTTTCCAAAACCGGCGCGAAGAGATCAAAAAACTCATCGAATTATTGAATCATTTAAGTGAGGTCACAAAAGATGCGGATCGATAAATATTTAAAAGTGGCAAGGATCTTGAAAAGACGGGTCGTCGCCAAAGAGTTGGCCGATGCCCAAAGGTTGCTTGTAAACGGCAGAGCGGTCAAAGCGTCATACGAAGTCAAGACAGACGACGAGATCGAGATCATCTTCGGCCACAGACATTTAAAAGTAAAGGTGCTCGATATCAAAGAGCACATCAAAAAAGAGGACAGCGTTACTTTATACGCGATCATTGATGATAAAAAAACGGAGGATTAGAATATGTCATGGGTAACAATAACGCTTATCATACTTACACTGGTCGTAATATTTGGACCGGTCGCCATCAAAAACATCTATTCAAAGAAGTTGACGACCCTTTTGATGAACCGGGATTTTGACGGTTTTGATGCGCTTGTCGACAAAAAGATCGTGACCTGGTCGATAAACCCTTTCAACATCGACTACATGAAGCTGAATAAAGCACTTATGAAAAACGATCCCAAAGAGATCGATGAAGTTTTTAAAGTCTTTGACAGCCGCAAGTTAAATGACAAACAAAAAGAAGCTGTTTACTATAACGGTTTTTACTACTACATGGCCCAAGAGAATAAACCTCTGACCACCAAATACGTCAAAGAGCTCTTGAAGATGGAAAAACTTCCCGAAGAAGCTAAAGAAGATATTCGAGTGAGTTATGACATAAACATCAACGGCAGTTATAACCTTCTCGATGATACTTTAAAGAAACTTAAAGATGAAAAAGACCCGCAGCTCATAACCAAATACGAGCTCATGATCGCCAAGATGTATGCCAATAAAGGCGATGATGCCAAGGCGAAAGAATACATGGACCGTTTCATCGATCGGAGCAACAATCTCAAAAGTTAAAACCCTTCATAAAAGCAAGGCAGTTGTGCTAATATATACCCATGAGAAAAGTACTTGACAACATAACCTATTATGCGACAAACTTAGCCAGCCAGCCAGCCAGCCAGCCAGCCAGCCAGCCAGCCAGCCATAATTGTAATAGAGTACTTATTCTTAAAAGAGAATACTTTTTGACAAAAAAGACACTTTTTGTCTTTTAGAGATAAAGAGTGTCTTTTTTAATGTGTTCTCTTACATCTAAAAGGAGGCAAATCAGTAATGAAGAAACTAGCGGTATTTTTATTATCAATTATGCTTATGATCTTGATTCCGGCCAATATTCAGGCTCAAGGGGAATTAGATATTACATCAGATGATATAACGATTGATCAACCTGGTACATATTCAATAGATGGAAAAAGTCAACAAACTTCAAATAATATAACAATCAGCGAAAATCTCGACGAAGTAGAATTAACGATAAATAATCTTATTATTAATTCAGATGATGGGCCGGCGATAAAGGTTGAGAATGGAACAACACTAACTTTGATATTAGAAGGAGACAGCAAATTAGAAGGTTCTGATGGTTACGCTGGTATATCTGTTGAAGCTTATTTAGAAGGGGAAAAATATATACCGGAAAAGTCAGCTAATTTAATAATAATTGGAAATGGAACATTAGAAGCAATCGGCGGTGACGGAACAGTCGGTAAAGGAGGTGGCGCCGGAATCGGTGGAGATGGTTTTGATGGAAAACAGGGTAATAGATTTGGAACATTGCAATTAAATGGCGGGAAAATTAATGCACGGGGAGGCAGCGCATATGGAGCGAATGATTCTTGTGATGCCGGAGCTGGTGCCGGAATCGGATCGGGAGGTGCCATCGGAAATACAGATTGGTATTCATCGGGCATTATTATAATTGATGGAAGCAAAATCAATTCTATAGGAGGAAAAGGGCAATATGTAGGAGGATTTGCCGATGATTACTATGGTGCCGGTGCGGGAATCGGAGCCGGTGGCGCAAACAATACTAGCTCCGGAGTCGCTGTATATAACGACATATCTATTACAATAAAAAGCGGATACGTTAAAGCGCAAGCGTGTGAGAAATTTGGAGAACCGTATGGGATGGCAGCCGGAATCGGTGGTTGTTCAAATGGAGATAGTGGAGAAATTGTTATAAGTGGTGGCGTGGTTTATGCGTATGGAGGAAAGGGAAAATCGTATTTTTCCGGCGCTGGGATTGGAACCGGAGATAATGTTTCTTCAAATGATAAGATAACAATAAAAGGCGATGCAACAGTTTATGCCTTCGCCAGCGATGCCTCAGCAGCTATAGGTGGTGGATCTGATAGTTATATCAATGTAGAGATATTAGACAATGCAAATGTATATGCCTACGGTGGTCAATACGCTGCTGGAATCGGATCAGGATTTTCTGCACAAGCATATGGCGATTCTTTACCCGAATTTACAATAGAAATTGATACATCGGGCGAAGTTGTTGCGTATGGAGGAAGCAAAGCTAATGCTATAGGACATGGACAGAGTCCAGATGACGAACTCAAATGCAATGTCATAATTGGCGAGAATGTTAGAGATATAAAACTTTTCGTAAAGAATAATAATGAAATGTCTGTTGCCGGTATTACCACAAATAACGAGTTAGACAGTATTAATACTTTTACTGTAAAGGGAGATAAGACAGTCTATTGGAGCGATGTAGAATACGCGCATAATAATGTATACATGTTTGACGGGAATCAAATATCTAAAAGCGAATATACATGGGAAGGTAATAATGAGGAACTTAGAGTGCTTGATGGCAGTGAAATATTATTAAGCATTCCCTATGAATCTGAATATAGAAAAGATGAACACCATTGGATGGTTATTTTTGATGATTCTTCAAATGACTCCAAACCCGATGACCCAGGAACTGACCCTGACACCCCAAATCCATCTGATCCAGACCAGGATAATTCATCCCCATCCAAACCCTCATCCGAAAGCAAACCCCAAAAGGTCTGTGATGTAAATGATCTAAACTGTGATGGTGTCATAACCTGTGAAGAACTATTGGGTAAATACTGGAATTGGGATGAAGTATCTAAATCATGTATCTATACTAAACAAGTAGTAACAGATTCCATAATCGTCAATACAAGTACTAAATAATAATAAAAGAGATAAAAGATAATCAATCGATATCTGACTAAGGGAGCCATGGCTCCTTTTAGTATATAAAAGGGCTTAATTACTTTCTGTAATAAATGATCACAAAAAGATGCTTTTAGGCATGGATTCCCTTATTAAACAGTGCCATAATAGAGAAAAGAGAGGTGTTTACTATATGGCTAAAGTCTATGAAAACGGTACTGATATCAACAGTATTCCTCGTACTATCAAATCTGAGCTCAAATCAAAAAGAATCATTTTTGAACAGGAGAAGCCGATAAGGTGGTCATTTTTAAAATTCTTAAGAGAGAACAGCACACTAAAAGAGTTTTACCCAGAGATCAATCCTTATGTCGAGTGCTACAAAGTAAGAGACAATACCTGGGCCCTTTACAGTGACTCGGTTTCAAGCTCCGGTGATGTCTGGATGTATCTGGTTGAAGGGCCAAAGAAAGCTTTGCTCATCGATACAGCCTTTGGCGTTGGTGATCTCAAAGGTCTTGTAAAGCATTTGACCCATGATAAAGAGCTGATCGTCTGTAATACTCATGCTCATGGCGATCACAGCAACGGCAATGCGCAATTCGACGAGATCTATTGTCATGAATATGAAGTTCCGGATATCGAAAGAAACAATAATCCGCATGTCTGGGACCGCTATTTCAACATGACTGATGAGACGGTCATATCGGCTGGCAAGGAGATCGCTCCGGGCATGCCGATCTATACGGAATTTGATCCCAAAGATCTCATAAGCTATAAACACTACGATGTAAGACCGCTTAAAGACGGTGAGATGATCGACCTTGGTGATGGCTATCTCATCGAAGCTATCTTACTTCCGGGACACACGCCGGGACAATGCGGTTATCTTGATCATCAGACCGGTTGTTTCTTTATCGGCGATACGACGATCTTAGTCGCAAGACCCAAAGGCACAAAATATCGTGAATACACTTGTCCGGAAGCCATGGCGAAAGCTTTAAGGAAGTTAAAACCGCGTTTTAAAGAGATAAGCGGTGTCTTCCCGGGTCATGGCATGCTTGATCAAAGCCCGATCTTATTGCAATATCTGCTCGATACTTGCGAAGCGGTCATCAAAGATCCTGACAACTTCGATCGCGAAAAGATGACCTTTTGGGACAATCGCCAATTGATGGTTGCCAGCAAGAATATCTACCAGTGGACGGCTGTTCAATACGATCGCCACTTTGCCACAATGGAAGCCATAATAAAGGACGAAGCTTGACTTCGCCCTTTTTATAAGCATTAAAGTTTATTTGTAAAAAGACATCTGATCGCGTTTAGGACAGCTAAGACCATGACGCCGACATCGGCAAACACAGCTAACCACATATTGGCGATACCGACAGCGACCAAAAGGAGGCACAAAAGCTTGATCCCGATCGCAAAGATGATGTTTTGATAGACGATCCTTAAACATTTCTGGGATATCTTGATAGCTTTGGTGATCTTTAAAGGATCATCGTCCATAAGGACAATATCGGCAGCTTCGATGGCGGCATCAGAACCCATGGCACCCATGGCGATCCCGATATCGGCACGGCTCAATACCGGTGCATCATTGATCCCATCGCCCACAAAGGCCAGTTTGTCTTTGTTACTTTCTTTAGCTAACAGCTCTTCGACTTTAGCGACTTTATCGGCCGGCAAAAGTTCGCTGTAGACTTCATCGACGCCAAGGTCAGATGCGACTTTATCGGCAACTTTTTTTATGTCTCCCGTCAGCATGGCGATCTTTTTGACGCCGGCACTCTTTAAGGA
>CALUZL010000065.1 GCA_944325295.1 uncultured Erysipelotrichaceae bacterium
AAGGTAGATCAAAAGATCGATCTCCTTGGGTGTCATCTCTTCGACTTTGCCATCGACTGTGACTTTGCGGCCGCTGATGTCGATACTCAAGCCATCGATGTTTATGACCTCGGTCTCGCTTTTATGATAGCGATCGAGCACAGCTTTGATCCTGGCCATTAGTTCCTTTGGTGAAAAAGGTTTTGTCACATAGTCATCGACGCCCATATTAAAACTGAAGAGTTTATCATCTTCTTCTTTCCTTGCCGAAAGCATGATTACCGGGATATCTTTATATTCCTTGATCTTTTTGAGCGTCGTAAAGCCATCGCTGTTGGGCATCATGATATCGAGTAAGATCAGATCGAAATCCTCTTTTTGGATCATCGCAAAAGCCATCTTGCCATCACTGGCCTCGGCACATTCATAGCCGGCAACTCTGCCGTATTCTTTGACCACTTCCCGGATCATGAGTTCATCATCAACTATAAGTATCTTTGTCATATATCATCCTTTTATCACAAAACGTCTGACGTTGCAAGAAGCTTCCCGATCGATACTGCCCTCAAAATAGACATAGCGCCCTTTCGCCTCTTTTAGCACTTCCCGATAAACACTGAAAGTGTTTGGAAGCATGACCAGATCTAAAGTGTCTGTATCATCACTTACTGAAAGAAAAGCCATCTTGGCGCCGTTTTTGGTCGTATGCTCTCGGATCCTTGTTACCTGACCAAAACCCCTTATCGCTCCTTTTTGCGCTTTGAGCGAGTAAAGTGAGTCCGTTTCAATGCCATAGCGCTTTTTATATTCTAATATAGGATTGACGCTGAGCGCAAAACCGAAGACTCGTTTTTCATTCTCGGCGACTTCCCTGACATCATCACTGGCTTCGACCATTTTTATCATGAGCGACGGATCATCGCCGATGATCATGCCCATCTCGACCTTAACGGCATCGGCAAGGTTCAGTTTCATCATCTTGCGTGCCATTAAAAACTCGTCAAAGGCACCGCTGTCGATAAGGCTTTCGATCGCTGCCTTTCCCAAAGAGCGAAGACGCATCACGGCATCGATATAGCTTTTGAAAGGACCGTTTTTTTCTCTTTCGGCAACGATTGATCTGGCACTTATGCTGCCGACGTTTTTGATGACGCCAAAGGGCATCCGCAAATGATCTTTTTCGATAGTGTAGACTAAGGTAGAACGATTGATGCTGGGAGCGGCGACCTTTAAGTCGATCTTTCGACATTCGGCCAGATAATCAAAGGTTTTATTGCTGGAAGCGATAGTTCCGTTTAAAAGCGCTTTGTAGAAGTAAAGTGGGAAATTAGCCTTGAGATAGCTTTGCCGATAAGCGATCAGGGCATAAGCTACGCTGTGTGACTTATTGAACCCATAATTGGCAAAGCGCAAGATGAGATCGTAGATCTTTTTGGCATTTTCATTACTTACCCCGTTTTCAATGGCTCCGCTAATGAATTCATTTTCAAGGGAGATCAGGAGTCCTTCATCTTTTTTGGCCATGGCTCGCCGCATGATATCCGCTTTGGCATAACTGAAACCGGCCAAGACAGTAGCTATCATCATTATCTGCTCCTGATAGATGATCACCCCATAAGTCTCCTTTAAGATAGGGCACAGTCTTTCATCGATATAGGTGACAAGATCGGGCCGTTTGCGGTTTTCAAGATATGCCGGGATGTTTTTCATCGGACCGGGGCGAAAGAGGGCGATGGTCGTTGCGATATCGATGAAGGTCTTTGGTTTAAGGCGCTTCAGGATGTTTTGCATACCCGAAGATTCAAGTTGAAAGATGCCCAATGTATTGACATCGCATATCAGATCATAAGTCTTTTTGTCATCTAAAGGGATATTGCCGATGTCAAAGGTCGGATCAGCCATTTTTATATCGTTGACGATCTCGGCGATGACGGTCAGGTTCTTCAGTCCTAAAAAATCGATCTTGATAAGACCTAAAGCTTCAAGATAACCAAAAGGAACACCGATAGAGTACATGTCCGGTTCAACCCTGACCAAAGGTACGACCTCGATCAGTGGCCTTTTAGATATGACGATGCCGGCGGCGTGGGTGCTGAAATGGCGTGGCAATCCTTCAAGCTTTAAAGCGATATCGTAAAGTTTTCGACTCTTGCGATCACTGTCGATCCGCTCTTTAAAGGCATTGATGCTATGATAGCACTCATAAAGCGACATCTTTTCGTTGGTTATCGTCTTGCACAGAGAATCGATCTTATCATAATCAAGGACTCTGGCGACATCGCGAAGCACTTGCTTGGTCTTAAGGGTCCCATAAGTCAAGATATGCGCCGTATGATCTTTACCGTATTTATCGCGAACGTATTCGATGACCTCTTGTCTTCGATCATCGGGAAAGTCGATATCGATATCCGGCATACTGATCCTTTCACTGTTTAAAAACCTCTCAAAGATCAAACCGTAAGCCAACGGGTCGATATCGGTGATGCCAAGGCAATAGGCGACTAACGATCCGGCAGCGCTGCCTCTTCCCGGGCCGACCATGATCCCTCTTTTTTTGGCGAAGAGAATAAAATCGTAGACGATGAGAAAATAATCTTCAAAGTGCATCTTGAGGATCACTTTCAATTCATCGTTTAAACGTCGGGTGTACTCTTCATTACTTTGACCTTTAAGCCTTTTTTTCAGGCCGGCTTTGGCCAAGTTTATGAGATAGTCGTGACTGTTTGCCCCAAACGGACACTTGTACTCCGGAAGAGAACTGACTTCAAATTGCGGTTCAAATACCAAAAGGCATGCGATCTTATCGAGATTGGCCAGATCATCACGTTCATAGAGCTCAAAAAGTCTCGCTTCATCTAAAAGATAGCTGTTCTCCTCAATGATGAGATCATCATCCTTTAAAGTCGTCTTGGCACCGATCGCCTTTAGTGCGCGAAAGCTTTCGTCGTCCTCTTTTTTAAGATAGTAGGTAT
>CALUZL010000066.1 GCA_944325295.1 uncultured Erysipelotrichaceae bacterium
CTCCGTCTTGATATGTGCTAACAGTCCTTTCACATCATCGTTTACGACTTTGATAAAAGTCTCACGCATCACACCGCTTGTATTCTTATAATCTTCACTGCCCAAGCGCTCTTGAAGTCTCTTAAGAGCCGGACGAAACGGTTTGATGCTTAAAACTTTTTTAGCCGCTTTATAGCTATAGGTCTTTGCATACCAAAGCGGTCCTCTTTTATTCAAAAGACCGGCAGCTCCTGTCAGGACCATGCGTCTTACCGGAAAGGTATAGGCGTAATGAAAGGCGATCCGACAGCCGAAAGAATGGGCGATGATGATCGGCTCTTCGATATCCATGGCCTCGCAAAAATGGCGAACATAGATCATGTAGTCATGGACGCTGTAAGGGCGATCGGGCTCACCGCTTTGGCCAAAACCCGGAAGGTCAAGGGCATATACTTTGAAGTGTTTACCTAAAAATAAGCCGATATAAGCCATCATTTCGATGTTTTGACCCCATCCGTGAAGAAGGAGCACATCTTTACCTTTATCTCCGTATACGGCATAGCGACATCTGATGCCGTCGATAACGATCTGATCCATGCGACTATTATACACTTTTTTTGTCCTCATTATTTTCCTCTGCGACTTTTTTGCCTTCTTTCTTCTTGATCTTTTTAGCTTTAGGTTTGATGATCCTGAAGATGACGCCATCGCTCATATTCTCACCGACTGCCTTATATCCATAGGTATCAGTGACCCTTTTGACGATCGAAAGCCCCAGACCGAACTTGCCCTTGTTGCCCATTTCATAGGGTTTGAACAGTTTTTCGATGCGGTCTTTGTCCATGAGCTCACCATCGTCAAAGATCGTCAATTCTTCCGGAGTAAGGGTGATCTTTACAAGGGACTTGGCATACCTTATCGCATTGTCTAAAAGGTTTTCGACAACGATCAGCCAACTTTCCCGATCACCATGGAAATACACCTCTTGAAGATCAGTCTCGATCTTGATATCCCGCCTTAGGACGGTGGCAGCCAAGATCGCATCCTGGATGACATCGACCATGTTGAGATTATCACCCTCGGGCAGATCGTCGACAAGATAGCCGAGCTTGTTGAAAGTTATGAGGCTGTAGACCTTCTTTTCCAAACGATCAGCATGCTCGATGATGACATCGACGCTCTTTTCCAAGGTGTCATAAGGATAGATGCCGTCTTTTATCGATTCGCTGTAAGACTTGATCGTTGCGATCGGCGTCTTGAGGTCATGGGAGATGTTTTGGATCATCTCTTCTCTGATCCGACTTTGCTTTGTGAGCTCATCACTCATATCGACTAAGGCGTCGGCAACCTCACCGATCTCGTCATGACGATTCAAAGAGAGTGTGGCCTTATCCCCTTTGCGCAGCTTATCGATGTAGTTTTTGATGATGTTCAGCGGTCTGATCAAAGAGAAGACCCACAGCGACAAAAACGAGTAGATGACCACGACCATGACCGTCGTGACGTTGACCACGCTGTTGGCCAGTGCACTGCGCATGGCGTTGCGGTAGTCGTTTTTGACGATCGAGACCAGATTGAAAGAATCGTCGATCTGTCTGATGGTGTAGACGACACTGGTATCGTTTATCTCAATCGTATTGTCAAAGATCGCCTCTTCGATATCCGGATCGATAAGCCCTAAAGCCTGCCCGGCCAAGCCTGAAGGGTCGTATTCCGATAGATACAGATGTGTATTTTTAGAGTAGAGGAAATGAGAGACATCACTGCCATCATTTGAATAGCTCCCCTGCCCAAAAATGACCCGGCTGATGTAGTCGTTTTGCGAAGAGTGGATGTACTCATAGAGTTGATCGTTGACAAAACTGTCGACGTTGTTTGGAATAAAAGTAAAAAAGAACAGCAAAAAGATGATCATCACCAAGAATGATATCGTTATGAACTGTTCCATAAGGGTAAGATATTTGATCCAGATGCGTATTCTCTTCATCAACCTAAACGATAACCGAAGCCGTAGATCGTCTGGATATTGATCTTGGGCATCTTCTTTCTGAGTCTTCTCAAGGTATCATCGACGACCCGATCCGAGCCGTAGAAATTCTCATCCCAGACCTTAGTCAAGATCTGCTCGCGCAAAAAAGCCGTACCCTTGTTGCGCACAAACAACATCAAAAGATCAAATTCCTTGGTCGTGAGGTCGATCGGAACGTTGTTTTCGTAGACGATGCGCTGATTCTCATCGATCTCATAGCCATCGATCTCGATGCGCTCGCCATCCTTATAGATCCGCTTCATGATATTGTTGACGCGAAGGACGAGCTCTTTGGGTGAAAAAGGTTTAGTGATGTAGTCGTCCGATCCCTTTTCAAGACCGATGACCCGATCAAACTCCTTGTCTCTGGCGCTCATAAAGATCACCGGCACATCCCGGTTGCGCATCTTGATCTCCTCGATCAGATCAAAACCGCTCTTATCATCGAGCATGATGTCCAAGACCCAAAGGTCGCACGGCTCCTCGATATGGGCATAAGCCTCATCGAAAGTCAAATAGGAATTGACGTAATAACCTTCCTTTTGCAAGTATCTTTTGACCAGTTCGTTGAGGTCTTTCTCATCTTCTACTACGTTTATTATCTTCTTCATAGTTCTTCCTTTAGATAACCTCTGGCGGCAATGACTTTTAGGATATCATTGGCCAGGCGCTCACATTCTTCATCGCTTCTTGCCTCGACCATGACTCTGATCAAAGGCTCGGTACCCGAAGGTCTTACAAGGATCCTGCCCTCCCCCTCTAAAAGCGCTTCGACTTTAGCGATATAATCAAGGATCACTTCATCTTGCATGATCTTATCTTTATCTTGGACTTTTTTATTCAGCAATAGCTGCGGATAGATCTTAAGGTCTTGGCAGAGCTCACAAAGCGAGCGGCCGGTCTCACTCATGACCTTTAAGACCCAAAGAGCACTCTTGAGCCCATCGCCAAACATCCCATCCTCTTTGATGATGATGTGACCGGATTGTTCACCGCCGATACTGTAGTCTTTGCGGATCATGAGTTCAGCAACATTCTTGTCACCAACGGCTGTCTTCTCACTTTTAAGACCGCGATTGGCCAAAGCTTTATAGAGGCCGATGTTGCTCATGACGGTAGTGACTAAAGTGTCATCTTTAAGACGACCTTTCTCCTTTAAGTAATTACTGAGGATGTACATGATCATGTCGCCATCGACGACATCGCCTTTATTATCAACGGCTAAGACACGATCGGCATCACCATCAAAGGCGAAGCCGACATCATAGTCGCCACTTTTCATTATAGCCTTCAGACTTTCAAGATGGGTCGACCCGCAATGGACATTGATATTCAAGCCATCGGGATGATCGTTTATGACGGTTATTTTAGCACCCTTGAGATATTGCTTAAAATCGTCAAAAGTAAAAACTGCTCCGCCATTAGCAAGGTCAAAGACGACTCTTAGTCCCTTCAGGTCCAAACAAAAGCGCTCATTCAACCAGGCAGTATAAGCTTCGATTCCCTGATGATACGAATATATTTCGCCGATATCTTCGCTTTTGGCTCTCTGGATCGAAAACTTGCCGTCGATGTAATCTTCGATCTCCTCTTCGATCGCACTATCGATCTTCAATCCATTTTTGGCAAAGATCTTGATCCCATTATCGTAGTAGGGATTGTGACTGGCACTGATCATCACGCCGCAGTCAAAATCCTTTAGGGCTGTATTATAGGCAAGGCAAGGCGTAGTCGTGTAACCGATCTTATAGACATCGGCACCATAGGCGCTAAGCCCGCAAGCGAGAGCACTTTCAAGCATCGAAGATGATATTCGGGTATCTTTGCCGATCACGACTTTGTCGTATTTATGTCCTAAGAGCGCCCCGATCTTAAACGCAAGTTCCGCGCTCAGATCTTTATTGGCGACACCCCTTATCCCATCTGTTCCAAAATAGCGCATTATTCGATGACCTCCTGTGTATTCTCGTTTGCCGTCACTCCTTCAGCTTCAAGGGTCACCTGAAGCGTCAACTGATTCAGTGTAAAGCTGACAAGTCCATTGGTCGTGCTTTGTTCTAAGACAAGCGGGAGATCATAGGTTCCCGGAGTCAGGTTGGCAAGATCGATATAGACAAAGATATCGTTTTGACCGATGCCGGTGATATTGCTTTGAGTACCGCTGACCGTCACATCGACCGTCGTCTGATTATTTAAGACCGTAGCTGAATAATTGCCGGTATTGTTTCGATAGTTGATACTTACACCGGACAGAGTCTTGGTCTCCCGTGGTGCTAAAGAGATGGTGAGGTTGACAAGCGACGTATCACTGCCGCTTACCCCGTCAGGCAAATGGATCGGTGCTGTTGTCGTCGTGTCCGAAGTCAGAGTCGAAGCATCGTATTCGATCGAAACACTGCTGACGCTGTTGAGAACACTTTCCGGCGCATAGATCGTCGCCGTCTGACGGTCCATCGTCACCGAATCGATCGCCATATCGTTTTGTACCTCGCCGCTGAAATTCAAGACGATAGGTACGGTCTTGTGTGGTGATGATACGCTTACGGCCACATCGATCGTGTTGGGAACGATCTCGGCATCTACCGCATTGCCGCTGTTGTCATAAGCCACTAAGCGAGCTTCGGTCTCAAAGCTTGCCGTTTGACCGCCGACGTCGATCAGAGCTTTGACCATAGCGATCGAATCGAGGGTCTCTCGGGAAGCACGGATATTGACACCGGTGCCGTTTGGAAATGTCGGCTCGCCCAAGACATAACGATCATCCATCTCATCGGTATTGATAAAGTCGTAGCTGACTTCAAACTGCTGTGTCGTCTTACGGGCCAAAGTGACAAGGACATCGCTCGGGGCCGCCGTGGCACTGACGCTGTCACCATAGCCGGCCACACTCACCGGTACCAGATGCGTACCTTCGGTATAGCCATCGAGATTGATGGTACAATAACCGCTTCTGGTCGCCGCATTGTTGACATTGGCCGCATCCCCCGTCAACATGACCTGACAGGTTTGTGGAAGTCCGGTGACCTCAAAAGATTCACTGTTGTAGGTCGCTCTCATCGCCACATTGCTCAAAGTACGTGCACTTGTAAGCGAGTTGGCAAATATGGAGTTTTCGCTGTCGTAATTGACTGTCGCATATAGAAAGATAGCCAAAAGTAAAGATACTATAGGCAGATATTTTTTGGTAAAGAGGACTCGATCGACAAGGCCCGAAAACCACCTGAATACGCGAAAGAGACCTTCTTCGACATTGCCATAGGCACTTGATACGCGCTTGCTCTGATCGGCGATCCTTTTGGCGATCTCGGTCTTGGAATCGTGATCATGGGCAATATTTCGATCATTCTTGCGTTTTGCCATTGTCATCACCTCCGGTATTATCGGTTATCTCGATAACTTCATCATCGTCGAGTACCGCTGTCTTGTCCTCGTCTTTGTGCTTGTAGTAATCATATTTGCGCCGATTGTTGCGCGGAACCTTCATCTCATTTTCAATAGCTGAAGGCAGATCTGCAGTCTCGTTTTTCTCTTTCTTTTTCTTGGGTTTAAAAAGACTAAAGCCTTTTGGCTCTTCGGCAGCCTTGTTTATGATGACCTCGCTGCCATCATCGATGAAAAGGCTTGTTCGCTGTTTTGACGAATCACGGATCTCGATCTCATCGTTACAGATGACCTTGCGCAGGTAATCTTTGAGCTGGACATCGTCGACCGCAAAGATCTTGCCCTTTTCGGCAATGGAGATCGCCGAAGTCTCCTCGGACACGACGATCGTCAAAGCGTCGGTGACTTCCGAAATGCCCAAAGCGGCCCGATGTCTGGCGCCGTATCTTGAAGGCAGATCTTCGTTGGTCGGTGGGAAATAAGCGCTGGCACAGGCGATCTTATCGCCCTGAATGATAACAGCACCGTCATGAAGCGGCGTTGTCGTTATAAAGATACTCGTCAAAAGTTCCTTGGAGACCGAGGCGTTGACCGCGATCCCGGTCTTGATGTAGTCCTGCATCGATTGCGACTGCTCGATCGAGATCAGGGCCCCGACCTTTTCTTCAGACAACACCAAAACGGCTTTATATACTTCATCAACAAGATGTTCTTTTTCATTTGAGAGAAGGCTGGTGATCCGCGAGAAGACTCCCGTCTTACCTATCCTTTCAAGCAAACCTCTGATCTCCGGCTGAAAGATGATGATGACTGCCAAAAATCCCCAGTTGATAAACATATCGGAGAAATAAGTGACCGTGGCCAGACCCAGAAGTTTAGCTAAACCATTGATGATAAGGACCAGGATGATGCCCTTGAAGATCTGTGTAGTACGCGCATTGTTGCGAACGAATTTCATCGCATAGTAGATGACAAACCACATGATAGCGACATCAAAAAAGACGCGCGAGATCGTCCATATACTGCGCAGGGTCATACTAATACTGTAATCAGGCATTTAGTTTCCCTCCTTGATTAAATATTATAACACATGAATATCTATCGACTATCGAAAAATGGTGTTATATAATATTCACTATGAATGAAAATATCGAACATCTGATATTTAAAGATAAGGACATCTATCTTGTAAAAACGGCGCATGTATCAAAAAACAGTGTCGAGGATGTAAAAGAGACGATAGCTCAGGTAAATCCGGATGCGATCTGTATCGAGCTTGACCAAGACCGCTACAGTTCGGTCAAGGCCAAAGACCGCTGGCGCAACACCGACATCAAGACGGTCATCAAAGAGAATAAAGTCGGTTTTCTTTTGGTCAATATGATCTTGGCATCCTTTCAAAGGAGGATGGCCGCCAAGATCGACACCCAAAGCGGCGGTGAAATGATCGAAGGGATCAAAAAATCCGAAGAGCTCAACGTTCCTTTGATCTTAGCCGATCGCAACATCAACACGACCTTTTCGCGCATTTGGAATAAGCTGGGCCTTTGGGAGAAGTGCAAACTTTTGGCAACGGTCATCTATTCCGTATTCGATGACGAAGATATCAGCGAAGAAGAGCTTGCCAATCTCAAACAAGCAGATATGCTCGACGCTGCCTTAAATGAAGTCGGCAAACAATTTCCCAACGTCAAAAAGATCTTAGTCGATGAAAGAGACATGTATCTCTCTCAAAAGATAAAAAACGCTCCCGGCCAAAAGATCGTCGCCATCATCGGTGCCGCCCATGCCAAGGGGATAAAGAAAT
This sequence comes from uncultured Erysipelotrichaceae bacterium, assembly GCA_944325295.1. Taxonomy (GTDB): domain Bacteria; phylum Bacillota_I; class Bacilli_A; order Erysipelotrichales; family Erysipelotrichaceae; genus JAHHTG01. The sequence continues at coordinate 7,197 of CALUZL010000066.1, forward strand.
ACCTGCCGCAAGATATCGACATCGAGGCATTATGCGACACGTCCAAGAAAAAAAGTGTGGTCCAAACGATCATAAAATGGGCGATACCTTTAGCCTTAATCGCCATGGTCGTCTATACCTTTGTCGCTAACCGCGACACCGGGATCGATCAGATAGTATCGTGGTTTCTGTTTTGCGGGATCGGTGCTGCTTTAGGCTCGATTTTAGCTCTGGCTCATCCCCTGACCGTCATCGTGTCCTTCATCGTTGCCCCCTTTACGGCGATCAACCCGCTTTTGGCAGCCGGATGGTTTGCCGGTCTTACCGAACTTTGGATCCGCAAACCTGCCGTCTCCGATTTTGAAGATCTGGGCAAAGACACCGATTCCTTAAAGGGCTTTTATAAAAATCGGGTGACCAAGATCTTGCTTGTCGTCGTGCTTTGCAATGTCTTTTGTTCCATCGGATCAATAATCGGCGGCATCGATGTCATAAGATCATTCCTCGGCATTCTCTAAGACAGTTAAAGCTGTCTTTTTTTAAGCGCACCCATCCAATCGCCAATGAATAAATGCTGACTTTTAGATGTCTCAGAGGGCTCACTTTTGTGAGTAAGTCATTGTAAAAACAGGCATCAAAAAAGCGAGTTTTTTAAGACTCGCTCACTTCATCTTGTTTACCGATCTCGACCTTCTTGATGACGACTTCTTCAATCTTGTGTTTTAAGATCTTGGTGACCATGAGATCACAATCATCAAGTTTTACCTCAGCTGTAGATCCATCTTCCGGTATCTCATTTAATCTTGAGAAGATGAGGCCGCTTAGCGTTTCATACTCTTCATCTTCGTCTTTGAAAGACTTTATCTTTGTCAGCTCGTAGAGATCTTCTAAAGATATCTGACCGTTTACCTTCCACTCGCTGTCGCTTATGATCGTGTATTCTTCATCTTCGGTCTTATCGTATTCGTCATAGATATTGCCGACAATGGCTTCGATGAGGTCTTCCATCGTTACGACTCCGGATATCCCGCCATACTCATCGACAGCGATCGCAAAGTGCAGCTTCTTTTTGCGCATCTCGTCAAAGAGATAATCGGCCTTGAGGCCCTCTGGCACAAAATAGGGCTTGCGCATGATCTTTTTGAGATCGAAGTCTTCTTTTGGTGTCAAGAAGACATCGCGCGCATAAAGGACCCCAACGACATCGTCCTCGTCTTCGTTGTAGACCGGAAATCTTGAAAGTCCGGCTTCTTTGACGACTTCTTGGATGTCTTCGTAATCATCGTTCTCTTTGACAAAGACGATCTCGGTACGATGGGTCATGATTTCTTTTATCGGCATATCATCAAACGCAAAGACGTTTTGGATCCATTCCTTCTCATCTTCATCGATAACGCCCTTCTCCTTGCCCAGGTCGACCATTGACTTGATCTCTTCTTCCGAGACATCTTCCTGTTCATCCTCAGGATTTATGCGCAACAGTTTTAAAACAGCGTTAGTCGAGACCGAAAGTAACCAGACCACCGGTCGCATGATCTTCTCAAGACCGTTGACCACACCGCTTGTAAACCGAGCTGTCGGGTAAGGATAGCGCATAGCCACCCGCTTTGGCACCAATTCACCAAAGATCAAGGTAAAGAAGGATAATATTATAGTTATCACTATAACAGCTATCGTATCTAAAGTAGCTTGCGACAAGGCCGTAAAGCCCACGCCATAGTATATCCAATCGACCAGCGGGCCTGAGAAACTGTCTGCCGCAAAAGCACTTCCGAGGAATCCGGCAAAGGTTATACCGACCTGAATAGTCGATAAGAAACTTGACGGTTCCTTGTTCATCTTATATAGACGTTCAGCCTTTCGATCACCTTCCTCCACCAGTTTGTGAAGCATTGCCGGGTTAAGCGAGATAACTGCGATCTCACTTGCCGCAAAGAAGGCATTGACGGCTATTAAAATCACCTGTACTAAAAGCTGTAAGGGTATCGAATCCAAATCTTCATCACTCTCCTATCTTTTGGACCTATGACATGAATTCTATCAATTATCACCCTTACAGTCAATATCGATAGCGGCTGGTGACGATCTTGTAGTAAGTGCGGCTGGTAAGGATGTAGACCACGATGTAAAAGACGATGAAGGCCAAAGTCGTGACAAGAGCGGTGAAAAGGTACATATCGGTGCCGATCTGACTTAGCGCCATCAAGAGAATATTGACCATCTTGAAAGATCCGACAAGATGGATGATGGCGACTGCCAGCGGGGCAAAGAAGACGAAGATGACTTGCGAAGCGATGGTCTTTTGGATCTCTTTGTCGCTGAGGCCGACCTTTTGCATGATGATGTAGTGTTCCCGATCCTGATCGCCTTCACTGATCTGCTTGTAGTACATGATGAGCACGATGCTAAGCATGAAGGTCAATCCCAAAAACACTCCCAGAAACAAAAATGCCGAATACATCCCGCGCAGCGCCTTATCAAACTCCGCTCTGCTCAAAATCGAGATCCCACTTTCCGGATAGGCATCGTAGAGCTCATTTAGAAAGTCGTGATCGTACCGATAACCGTAATCATCCTCCCTTAGAGGCTTATCGATGTCAAACATATAAGTGCGCCAGATATGCCCGCTTTCAGCAATCTTTTTAAGATCGCTTTGTGTCATGACGATGGCTAATTCGCCGGCATTATTGACATTGTTGGAATCAGGAAGCAAGTCGATATTGTCTTTGATATTGTCTTTGATCGCATATTCGACATCATCGATAAACAGTTTATCGCCTTTTAAAAGGCCCATCTCATCGTAAATGACGACTTCCCCGTCTTTAAGATCGACAGCTTCACCGTTTAGTGTCTTGAGATCAAAAGGAGTTATAAGACTCAGATCGTAGCTGTCCTCATCATAAGCGTTATCGACGGTCAAATGATCGTCAG
>CALUZL010000067.1 GCA_944325295.1 uncultured Erysipelotrichaceae bacterium
CTTTGCAGATTGAAGACGTAGCCGGCGACCATCGCATCACCGCAACCCGTCGTCGAGATGACCTTGCCTTCAAGGCCCCGATGACAATAGACACTGTTTTCGTCGATGAGATAAGCACCATCTTTACCAACGCTCACCAAGACATTGTGAGCACCCTTAACGATCAGTGATCTTGCCGCATCGATCAAAGAATCTTCGTCGGTGATGATATGACCGCTGATATCTTCAAGCTCGGCAACATTCGGTTTTATGAGATAGGGTTTACACTCCAAAGTGTTCTGGATGAGTTCAGGACTGGTATCAAGAATGATCTTGACACCACGGCTTGCCAAAATGTGGACGACATTGGCCAGCCCTTCGATGATCTCTTCTTGGATCGTCCCGCTCAAAACAAAGATATCGCCCTCATCGACCTTGTCAAGTCTTGTAGCCATCCTTGAAAATTCGTCGTCGCTGATCTTAGGACCTCTGGCGTTGATGTAGGTCTCGGTGCCGCTGTTGAGTTTTAAGTTGATCCGGGTAGAGCCGTTTATCGTCGTAAAACGTGCCTGAATATAAGGATAGGCGCTGAGTTCTTTTAAATAGTATTCTTTTACAAATCCTCCCAAAAAACCCATCGCGACCGAAGGGATCATCAAGTTGTTGAGTTCGATGGATACATTGACGCCCTTGCCGCCGGTAATGAAGTGTTCACTCGCTGAGCGGTTCATCTCGCCGATCTTCAATCCCTCTTCAAGCTTTATGTAGTAATCTAAACTCGGGTTTGTCGTACATGTGTATATCATGTCCCAATTATAACATTGCCAATAGCCATATGGTATTCTAAAATAATAATCATGGAAGCCTTAAGCTTGAAACTTTTTAATAACAGCGAATTCATCTTTATGGCCTTGGGTATCGCTCTTATCGTTTGGAGCTTGTCCTTTTTAAGGCGCTTTAAGGTCATCGACCGTAATTTTAAGATCATCCTTTTGACTGCTGTCTTTGCCTTTTTGAGCTTTTATGATCTCGGTTCCTTTTCGATCGCTAAAAGTACCTATGACCCCCAAAAAGCAAGAAGTGAGATTGTCCTTGAAGTTAGTGATGACTTCGATACGATCTATACGATAGCCGGTCTTGGCGACAACAACGCCAATAACGGCACCTATCAGATCTACTACCGCTCGCTTGTGATCCAAAGTAGCGCCAGTGAAGATGGGCCCTGGAGCGATCTTTTGACTTTAGACGACGAAGAATTCTTTAAATACACTAAAAGTGAAGTAACAACTTGTGATCGCTTCATAAGGTTACTTTTTAAAGATCCAAACGGCGTCCTCTCTGAGATCTGGTTTGTCAAAGACGGCAAACCGGTCGATGTCAAGCTGATCAGGTCGACCGAAGCTGATGCCTATAAGGTCATCGATGAGCAGGATACCTTCAAAGCTGACCCCGATTATAAAGACGAGACCTATTTTGATGAGATCTACCATGTCCGCAATGCCTTAGAGATTGCCAACGGTCAAAAGATGTACACGGCCGTCCATCCGCTTTTAGGCACCGGCATCATGGCTTTGATGATAAAGCTCTTCGGTTTTTCACCCTTCATCTTCAGGATGGCTGGCTCTTTTTTCAGTGTCATGATGATCCCTCTTGTCTATCTTTTTGCCAAAGAGTTCTTTAAAGAGAAATGGGCCTTTCTTGTCGCCTTGTTTTTCAGTGTCGACTTCATGCACTACACGACTGGCAGGATCGCGACCCTTGAGCCTTTCAGCGTCTTTTTCATCATTTTGATGTTTTATATGTTGGTCAAAGCTTTAAAGATCGACTACACCAAAGATCTCAAAAAACACTTCTTCTTTTTAGCGCTGAGCGGTCTTTCCATGGGTCTTGCGATCAGTGTCAAGTGGACCGGGGTCTATGGCGCTTTGGGGATGGCGGTCCTCTACTTCATCTTTGAGATCCGCTATTTCTTAAAAGCCAAAAGACGATCTGACAATAACCTCTTTAAAAAGACCGCTTTATTGCTTTTGTGGTCGATCTTGTTTTTTATAGTCATCCCCCTTGGCATCTATACCGCTTCCTTCCTCTTTGTCAGGATGTATCCACAAAAGTGGAACAACCTCAGCGAGTTTATCGATCAGGTCATCCGCTATAATACCTACATGATCAAATATCACACCGGCCTTGACTCTACTCATCCCTATTCATCGCGCTGGTATATGTGGCTATTTGATATAAGGCCGATCTGGTATTACGTTAAAAGATCGACCGATCACATCCAGACGATATCCTGTTTCAGCAATCCGCTTTTGACCATTGCCGCGACTGTGGCCATGTTTTACAGTATCTATATCCTTATCAAAAGAAAAAAGCGCGACTTGGCGCTGCTCAGTCTTGTCATCATGTACCTGAGCTTACTTTTGCCCTGGATCTTGGTTTCCCGGACAAGCTTTGCCTATCACTACTACCCTTGTATCCCTTTTGCGCTTTTGATCTTAGTCTATACGCTTAGATCTTTGTATGCCAGTGCCCTCGATAAAGAAAAGGCCAAACGATACATCAAGATCTTCGTGATCGTCAGCGTGGTCTTGTTTGTGCTGTTTCTTCCCGTCATCGGCGGGTTTAAAACCAACTACTACTATGTGCAGATCGTCTTGCGCTGGCTGCCAACCTGGTATTTTGGGTGAAGTAATGATGATGTAAATATGTGGTAAAGACGGTATATTTACACAGCTTTTATTTGTTTGAATTTAGGGGGAATCTTATAGTTTTTTGAGAGTTGATGGTATAGAATTGAATCCGATAAGAGTGATCTTATCGATCACATTTGCCCTGCGTTATAGTTGCTCGACAAGTATTAAGCCCCTAACTTAATTCATATCGAAACTTTTCTCCGTAAAGATGTCGCAAAAAAGCGCAGGGAAATGTGAAATGGCGTTGATCGCCTTTTTTTATCTTTGGATCTTGATAGCTTGCAGGGCACAACATCCCGGACCGCCCTGAGTGATAAAGACCGGTGAAAGATCAAAGATATCGATCACAGCCTTTTCGATCTCAACTGTCAGAGCCTCTTTCATCTTTAAAGCCAGTTCTTTATTAGCGGCATGGGTGATCGAAAAGCGGTAGGTGCCATCGACACCTCTTTTTTTAAGTTCCGCCAAGACCGCTCTCATAAGACCTTTGAAAGTACGGTTGACCGCAAACTTTTCAAGGCAGGTCCCATCATCACTTTTGATCATGCAGATCCAAAGTTTAAGAAAGGTACCGATCCCGGCTGCTGCCTTTGAGATCCGTCCGCCCCTTTTAAGAAAGTCGAAGTCAAGCGGCACTAAAAAAGAGACATCTGTAGCCGCTGATCTTTCAAGCATCCGCAAGATCGCTTCTTTACTTTGACCATCATAAGCCATCTTCAAGGCTTCATCAAAAAGATAACGCTGGGGTCCACAGAGCGTCTTAGAATTGAAGACAGTGATATTTTCGCACGCTATCTGCTCTTTTGCCATAAGCGCAGTATCGTATGCACCGCTTAATCCCTTAGCGATCGTGATGTCGATGACTTCTGTGTCCTTTAGTTTTTCATAGATCGCGATCTTATCACCAAGAGATGGTTGTGAAGTCTGGGGTATCGCCCCCTCTTTGATCATCCTTAACAGATCGGCACTTTCAAGATCGACATATTCGCGATAGCTTCGCTCATCGATATTGACATGCAAGGGTGCGATATAGGTGTCCATCTTTTGAGCGTCGGCAGGTGTATATAATGTACATGTATCAGATATAATCTTGACCATAATAATACCTCTGTTTAGATGATAATAAATCTGGTTTCTATTGTCAATATATCTAGTTTTATATACTAGATTGATTAGTTTTAATAAATGTATTATATTTGAGATATGTCCGATAAATACGAACAATTAAAAGATCTCAAACTTCCCCGTTGGCATGAACTGCCTGATTTTGACATCTATATGGATCAGGTCATAATCTACATCAACCAGCGGCTTTCGGCCTTAGAGATCACGGAATCCGACAAACCGATCACCTCGACGATGGTCAACAACTACGTCAAAAACAGTATCGTCAAACCCCCGATCAAAAAACACTACAAACGCTATCACTTAGCCTTTCTCATCGTCGTGACGATACTAAAACGCGTCTATTCGCTCTCAGAGATCTCCAAGATGCTCGAGATCCAAAGAGAGATGGAAGGCAGCGATTTGGAAAGTGCCTATGATACCTTTGGCGAATACTTTGAAACAGCTTTAAAAGAGATCTTGATTTCAGAAAGACGGTCGGCCTCAGATCCGCAAAAGGATAACTATCTCACCTTGTTAACTAATGTCATCGATTCTGTCGTTTTAAAGATCTACACCGATATCAAACTCAAAGAACTTTCAAAATGATCATAAAAGTCATGATAAAAGCACGCTTTCAAGCGTGCTTTTTGATTATTGCAGATTTCCGCCTTCGGTAACCTCTTTGGGCATGAGCTCGTTTTGAGCGTCCCTGTGAGCTTGCGTCTTAGCGATGCGCAGCTCCTTGAGCTCTTGGGCTCTTTCAGAGACTTCTCTTGTCGTCTCACGCTCAAATTTTGAACCGGTTCCCGCCGGGATGAGCTTACCGATGATGACATTCTCCTTAAGACCGACAAGTTTATCGACCTTGCCGTTGACGGCGGCATCCGTGAGGACGCGTGTCGTCTCTTGGAAAGATGCTGCCGATAAGAAGGAGTCCGTCTCGACCGATGATTTGGATATACCCAAAAGCAGTGGTCCGAATTTGGCCGGCACTTTAAACTCGGTGAGCAGTTCCTCATTGATGCGATTGAGTTTGCGCAAAGAGAGGGCCTGACCGACACTGAGATTAGTATCGCCACTTTCGATGACGACGACCTTCTTGAGCATCTGCCTGATGATGACTTCGATATGCTTATCCGAGATATCGATACCCTGAGCTGAATAAACTTTCTTGACTTCTTTTAAGATGTAGTTTTGAACAGCCTGGACACCGGCGATCTCGAGCAATTCTTTCGGATCGATGTTTCCTTCCGTCAATTTGTCACCGGCTTTGACCTTTGATCCGACTTTGAGCCATGATCTGATCGCGCTGGCAAGATTGCATTTGTGATCGATCGTATCTTTTTCGTTGGCGACGGTGATGACATAACCGGTATGGTTCTCCATCTCCTCGATCGCTGTGATCTCACCATCGATCTTGGCCAATACAGCCGGATGTTTTGGTCGGCGAGCCTCAAAGAGCTCTTCGACACGTGGAAGACCTTGAGTGATATCGCCATCGTTACCCGAGGCAACACCACCGGTGTGGAAAGTACGCATCGTTAACTGAGTACCCGGTTCACCGATCGATTGGGCAGCCATGATACCGACAGCCTCGCCGTTTTCAACAAGTTTGCCCGTGGCCATATTGCGGCCATAACACTTGCGGCAGATACCCGTCTTGCTGCGACAGGTGAAGGTATTGCGGATGTAAACACCCTTGACACCGGCCTCGACGATCTGTCTGGCCTTGTCGTCATCGATGAATTCCTCTTCATCGACGATGATCTCGCCGGTTTTTGGATCAGTCACAGCCTCTTTGGCATAACGGCCGACGATCCGATCAAAAAGGGATTCGATCTTGTTGTTATCCTTGTTGTCGATGATGTCTTCGACATAGTAACCGCGATCGGTATGACAATCATCTTCACTGATGATCACATCTTGAGCGACATCGACAAGGCGTCTGGTCAGATAACCGGATTCCGCTGTCTTTAAAGCGGTATCGGTAAGACCTTTACGGACACCATGAGTCGAGATGAAGAATTCCGACACGTTAAGACCTTCACGGAAAGAAGAATAGATCGGGACCTCGATGATCGAAGGCTGATATTCCTTTTTCGATTTTGACTGAGTCGGACGAGCCATAAGACCACGCATACCGGCTAACTGGGTAAAGTGTGATTTATTACCACGAGCTCCGGATACTGCCATCATGTTGATCGGGGATTTGCGCGGCAAGTTGTTCATGACCTCATCACCGATGATGTCTTTGGTATCGGCCCAGAGTTTAGAGAAGTGTTTCTCCCACTCAGCCGGGGTCAGAAGACCGCGTTTCAATAAGTTCTGTAAGACATCAGCTTTCTCTTTGGCTTCGTTTACATATTTTTCTTTATGCGGAGCGACGTTGATATCACTTAAAGATACCGTCATTCCGGCAACCGTCGAGTATTCAAAACCGAGGTCTTTGATACTGTCAAGGATCGGTGCTGAACCTTCAGTGCGGTAGCGATTGAAGACTTCCGCGATAACGGCCGAAAGATCTTTTTTCTTGAATTCGCCCTTGAGCGGTTGCGCAGCGATGTATTCTTTGATATTTGTGCCCATCGGTACAAAGTCGCTGTCCGGAGTAGCCTTGAGATTGCTCTCACTTACGAAATTGACATATGGGAAATCACTTGGGAAACGGCTGTTGAAGATGAGCTTGCCGACAGTCGTGATCAGATACATCGAATTTTGCTTCTTACTGAAACAGGACTTCTTAAGGGCAATGCCCGGGATCGCGATCCTTGTGTGCAAATGGACTTTCTTATCGCCATAAGCCATCATGACCTCATTGAAATCTTTGAAGACATGACCTTCCATGTCACCGAAGTGCCGCCACATTTCAGCAGCTTCATGATCGCCTAATGCTTCGATCTGATCGGCCTTTTCATAGAATTCTTCCGCCTTTTCTTCCATATTCAGATAGAAGTTACCCAAGACCATATCTTGTGATGGCGTGACGATCGGCTTACCGTCTTTTGGACCTAAGATGTTGTTTGATGCCAACATCAAGATCTCAGCTTCAGCCCGTGCTTTTTCCGAAAGTGGTAAGTGGACCGCCATCTGGTCACCGTCAAAGTCAGCGTTGAACGCCGTACAAACAAGCGGATGCAGACGGATCGCTCTACCTTCGACCAGTTTCGGTTTGAAAGCCTGGATACCCAAGCGGTGCAGTGTCGGCGCCCGGTTTAAGAAGACCGGATGATTATCCATGACTTCCTCTAAGACGTCCCAGATAGCCGGGTCAGCCCTGTCGATCATCCTTTCGGCATTTTTATGATTAGGTGCCAATTCCTTATTGACGATCTCATTTATGACAAAAGGTTTGTAAAGCTGGATAGCCATCTCTCTTGGGATACCGCACTGGTACATCTTGAGATCCGGTCCGACCGCGATAACACTACGACCTGAGAAGTCGACACGCTTACCTAAGAGGTTCTGACGGAAACGTCCCTGCTTACCCTTTAAGCTGTGCGATAACGACTTGAGGACCCGGTTTCCGGCTCCTTTGATCGGAGCGCTGCGGCGACCGTTGTCGATGAGCGCATCAACTGCTTCTTGCAGCATACGTTTTTCGTTTTGAACGATGATCGCCGGTGTACCGATCTCCAAAAGCTTTTTCAGACGGTTATTACGCGTGATGACACGCCGATAGAGATCGTTGAGATCACTGGTCGCAAAACGGCCACCGTCAAGCTGCAACATCGGTCTTAGATCCGGTGGGATGACCGGCAGATTGGTCAGGACCATCCATTCCGGCTTGTTGTCAGAGTCGACAAAGGCATTGATCGTCTCTAAGCGCTTGATGAGCTTTTTGCGCTTGTCACCCTGCGCCTTTTTGAGTTCTTCTTTGATCTCCGCCTGTTCTTTTTTGACATCGACTTGTTCTAATAAGACCTTGATCGCCTCAGCGCCCGTCTGAGCGACGAAAGCATCTTCACCATAGAGGATCTTATTTTCGCGATACTCCCTTTCGGAAAGTATCTGTTTGTATTGTAAAGGTGTCTCCTTGGGATCGGTTATGATCCAAGATACGAAGTAGACGACCTCTTCTAAGGCTTTGGGTTGGATATTGAGCACAAGACCGATACGGGAAGGGATGCCCTTCAGATACCAGATATGGGCAACAGGAGCCGCTAAAGCGATATGGCCCATGCGCTCTCTTCTGACCGAAGATTTGGTGATCTCGACACCGCAACGGTCACAGATGACGCCCTTATAGCGGACTTTCTTATACTTTCCGCAATAGCACTCCCAGTCCTTGGTCGGACCAAAGATCCGCTCACAGAAAAGACCATCTCTTTCCGGTTTTTGACTACGGTAGTTGATAGTTTCCGGCTTTGTGACTTCTCCATGTGACCATTCTAAGATCCTTTCCGGAGAGGCAAGGCCAACTTGCAATGCTTCAAATTGTTTAGCCATCCTATTCCTCCTCATCTAAACCAAGACCGCTGACTGCAGCTTCTTGTACTTCTTCATCACCGTCTGCATCGACGATCATCATGCCCTCTGTCGTATCGACGACTTGAGCATTGTCCTTGTTTGTATCAGCAGACTCTTCTTCATCATCGCCGGTATCAGACAAGATGATCTCGTTGCCGGCGCCATCAAGCATCTTGACATCGATCGCCAAGGCCTGAAGTTCGTTCTTTAAGACCTTGAAAGACTCCGGAATACCCGGTTCGGGGATATCCTTGCCCTTGATGATCGCCTCATAAGTCTTGGTACGACCATTGATATCATCGGATTTGACCGTCAAGATCTCTTCGAGTGTATGGGCAGCGCCATAGGCTTCAAGAGCCCAGACTTCCATCTCACCAAAACGCTGACCGCCGTTTTGAGCTTTACCGCCGAGCGGCTGTTGCGTAACTAATGAATACGGACCGGTCGCACGGGCGTGAAGTTTATCATCGACCATGTGAGCTAACTTGATCATGTACATGACACCGACCGAAATCCGCTCATCATAAGCTTCACCGGTCTTGCCATCGCGCAAGACGAGCTTACCGTCACCGGAAGTAGCAGCTTCTTCCATGATCGCTCTAAGTTCATCGTTATCGATACCGTCAAATACCGGCGTTGCGAATTTGACACCGAGTTTTTTGGCAGCCATCCCCAAATGGATCTCTAAGACCTGCCCGATATTCATACGCGAAGGAACACCAAACGGATTTAGCATGATGTCGACCGGCGTTCCATCCGGCATAAACGGCATGTCTTCGACCGGCAAGATCTTCGAGATGACGCCCTTGTTTCCATGACGTCCGGCCATCTTATCGCCCTCTGAGATCTTACGCTTTTGAACGATGTAGACCTTGACGACACTGGTGACACCGGGATTCAGTTCATAACCTTCGGCTCTGGTAAAGACTCTGACCGAATGGACGATACCGGCTCCGCCATGAGGAACCCTTAGGGAATTGTCGCGAACTTCATTTGATTTCTCACCAAAGATCGCCAGCAAGAGTTTCTCTTCCGGTGAAGCATCGCTTTGACCTTTCGGCGTTACTTTACCGACCAAGATATCGCCTTCTTTGACTTCAGCACCGACCATGACGATACCACGAGAGTCAAGATTGCGGCAAGCAGCTTCGGAGACGTTGGGGATATCACGAGTGATCTCTTCGCTTCCAAGCTTAGTATTTCGACATTCGATGCTGTACTCATCGATGTGGATCGATGTGTAGACATCGTCTTTGACCATTCGCTCCGACATGATGATGGCATCTTCGTAGTTGTAACCATGCCAGGTCATAAAGGCAATAGTCACATTTTGTCCAAGTGCCAGTTCACCGTTTTCCATCGACGGTCCATCAGCGATGATCGAGCCTTCCTTGACCTCTTCACCCAAAGAGACGATCGGACGATGATTGATACAAGTTCCGGCATTGGAACGACGGAACTTTTCAAGATCGTATTCATGGTCACCATCTTCATTAGTCAAGACGATCTTCAAGGCGTCGACATAAGTGACTTTACCGTCTTCATGTGCGACAACGGCACTTCCGGAGTCGTGAGCGATACGAGCTTCGATGCCGGTACCGACAAACGGACTGTGCGGATTTAAAAGCGGAACGGCCTGACGCTGCATGTTGGCACCCATGAGGGCTCGGGAAGCGTCGTCATTCTCTAAAAACGGAATACAGGCTGCTGCCACTGAAACGATCTGTTTTGGCGATACGTCGGCAAGTTCGACATCTTCGGCATTTGCCAAGATCGTCTCACCGGCTTTACGGGCGACGACTTGCTTGTTTGCCAGATGACCGTCTTGGACCTCGTTGGCTTGCGCGATGATGTAGTCGGCTTCTTCATCAGCCGCAAGATAGATATAATCTTCCGTTACCGTACCATCTTTTAAGACTTTGCGGTAAGGTGTTTCGATAAAGCCGTACTCATTGACTTTAGCGTAAGTCGTCAAGTAGGAGATAAGACCGATATTTTGACCTTCAGGGGTCTCGATCGGACAGATACGGCCATAGTGTGAGTTGTGGACGTCACGGACTTCAAAACCGGCGCGCTCACGGGTGAGACCGCCCGGACCCAAAGCCGAGATACGCCGTTTGTTGGTAAGCTCGGCCAGCGGGTTTTGCTGGTCCATGAACTGCGATAATTGTGAAGATGAGAAGAATTCTTTGATCGCACCGGTAAGCGGACGAATATTCGTCAGTGATTTTGGCGTCGCCGTCTCGACATCGACGATCGACATCTTTTCTTTGACAGCCTTCTCCATCCTGCTAAGACCGATCCTGAACTGATTCTGGATCAATTCCCCGACCGTTCTGATCCGGCGATTGCCAAGCATATCGATATCATCAGTACTGCCGACGCCATCGAGCATCGTCAGACAATAACTGTAGAATGCGATCATGTCTGACATCGTTACACATTTTTTATGGTTCAATGGGTCGATACCGATAAGTCTGATCGAATGATCAGGAGCTTCCGGCGTTGTGACATTTGTGACCTGACAGGCACTTCCGACAAGCCAAGCCTCGACCTTTTGATCGGATGCGACCATCTCCTTTAAAAGGGCTTCGTTGTCAAGGGAGACCATATAGGAATCCTCATCCGGAATATATCTGGGGATCATAAGCTCATCATTGACGCGCAGATCACTGTTTTCAGAGTCGACTAAACGACCGATGACAAATAATCTTTGACCATAGTCAAGGACACTATTTATATCGTCTTTATCAAGTGTTACTCTTTGGGCGATGATCGAAGAGTAGATCTTGACATCGGTGACCTTCTTGCTTAAGATGTCGACATCTTTTGGTGTCAAGACGGTACCTGTCTCATAGTTCAGATCATCATTTACAGCGATATCCGTCGCTAAGATCCTACCGACCAGAGCTTTTTTGTCCTTTGTCTTTACCGTTACCGTATCCGGATGTGAAAAGCGATGATTAAAGGGGAAAGCGAAGACGTGTGAGCCTTTGGCAAGCTCTTGACGCAGGATATTTCGCTCCTCTTTTGTGATCTTTGTTCCTTTTTTATAGAGTTTTGTACCGTCAGCCTTATAGATGTCTTCGGCAAGGATATTACCCTCCATCCTGTCGACGACGTTGAGCTTTTTGGAAAGCTTGTAACGTCCGGCCTTGGTCAAATCATATTTCTTCTGATCGAAGAACTTGGCGTTGATCAGATTGATGGCACCATCCATCGTCGGCACTTCATCTGACTTCTGGTTTTCGTAAAGGTAGATCAGTGACTCATTGGTCGTCTTGACCTTATCAGCTTGCAAAGTATTGGTAAGCTCCTCATAACCGCCGAAAAATGAAGTGTATAACGCTTCATAGATATTCAAAAATTCACGATCAGGATTTTCATTTATGAGATCTTCATGAACCGTAAGACTCATCGCTTCCAAGAATTTCTTGATCTCCTTTGTGTCATAGGCATCTTCACCTTTTTCCAAGTTGAGGGAAAAACCGATAGCCTTAAAAAGGATCGTCGACAAGATCTTCCGTTTGCGATCGACGCTCATATTCATAAGACGGCCGTTAGCGGTCTTTTTCTCGTCGGTCATCACTTGTAACCAAGTACCTCTTGAGGGGATCAGTTCATGATTGAAGACTTCTCTTCCCGTCTTATCATCGGTTGCCGTATCAAAATAAGCCCCCGGCGATCTGACGATCTGTGAGACGATGACTCTTTCGGCACCGTTTATGATGAAAGTGCCTGTTTCCGTCATCATCGGAAAGTCGCCCAAAAAGACCTCTTCGGTTTTGGTGAAGAGTTCTCCGGTGCTTTCATTGACGATCTCAAGTTCCATCTTCGCTCTAAGCGGTGCTGCAAAGTTTACCTCACGATATTTGGATTCACTTGCACTATATTTAGGTTTGCCAAATTCATAATTGAGATATTTTAGACGGATATTGCCACTGTAGTTGCTGATGGGATAGATATCTTCGAATACCTCTTTGATACCCTCTTCAACAAACCACTTGAAGGAATCGGTCTGAATCTCTACTAAGTTAGGCAGCGGCAGAGCACCACTGACCTTTGAATAATCACGGCGAGTAGCATTTTTACCCAGTGCAGTAAGATGATAAGTTTGTTTAAGTGTCATAGTTGCGCCGTCCTTTCAAATAAAATATCGTGCGAACTAACGTGTAGCTTTGATCAGATAATGACCGTCTTCTTTTTTGAAGACCGTACACGTCTTAAATAGTTCTTTTAATCTTTCAAAGTGCGACCTAGCTCCGTGTTTGATCTTTACCACGACGTATAATGACCCACCGATCCGTAAATTGTCGTGGGCTTTTTGATACATGCCGTATATTGCCGTTTTACCCGCTCTAATCGGCGGGTTTAAAATAACGGTATCAAATGTTTTATTTAAGCTAGAAATATCCTCACTCTGATATACCTCGACCGGTGTTCTATTCACTTTACTGTTGATCTTTGCAAGATCGACTGCTCGTCTATTGATATCGACAAGGGTGAGATCATACTCCGGATGAAGCCGTTTGAGAATTATCCCGACCGGTCCCCATCCGCAGCCATAATCCAAGATCTCTTTGCCAAGATCGAATTTTAAAACACCTGAAATCAATAAATAACTAGCATAGTCCATGGCCCCTCGGGAAAAGACGCCATGGTCTGTCTTAAATATAAAGTTCTCATCACCCAGATGGTATGTGAATTCAGCGATCTCTGACTTCACATCGACATCTGAGTCAAAATAATGAGTCATTTATTATTTAATTTCGACTGTAGCACCAGCTTCAACTAATTTCTTCTTGATTTCTTCAGCTTCGTCTGCACTGATATTTTCTTTGATCGGACTTGGAGCTTTATCGACTAAACCTTTAGCTTCAACTAAGCCAAGACCGGTGATCTCTCTGACGACTTTGATGACACCGACTTTTGAGGCACCGACATCGGTAAGGATGACAGAAACTTCTGTTGGTGCAGCGGCAGCAGCATCAGCCGGAGCAGCAGCGACCGCAACCGGAGCAGCAGCTGTGACACCGAATTTTTCTTCGATCGCTTTAACGAGATCGTTCAACTCTAAAATTGTAGCTTCTTCTAAGTAAGATAGAATATCCTCATGTGTTAATTTTGCCATTTTAATTTTCCTCCTTAATTATGCTTGTTCAGCTTCTTCTTTTACTTCCTCAGTAGCAGTTTCTTCTTTAGCGACTACCTTGAATTCACCGCTCTCCTTAGCATCTGCAACTGCTTTAACGACGCAGGCAAATGATCTTACCGGTGACTGTAAGACACTCATAAACATTGAGATCATACCGTCATGGTTAGGCAGATTGGCCAGTTCCTTCAATGTATCAAGTGATACGACTTTGCCCTCGACAAGACCGCTTTTGATGACTAATTTGTCATGAGTCTTTGCGAATTTTGACAATACTCTTGCCGGCGCTGTGGCATCATTTGCGAAGGCGATAGCGTTTGGACCTTTCAAGAATTCGTTGAGCTCGGTGTAACCTAATTGATCAACAGCTCTTTCGACCATCGTATTCTTGTACACCTTGAAGTCGACGTTTTCGCTTCTGAGGTTACGACGCAATTCTGTGATCTCAGCTACAGTCAAGCCACGATATTCAACGATAACGGTCGAATCAGCACTTTTGATCTGTTCAGCTATCTGTGATACCAATTCTTCTTTTTGACTTAATACAGCTTGATTCATTTCTTCCTCTTTCTAGCTTCAATATTCCACACATATAAAACCTGTGCCCAAGAGCACAGGTAAAAATCATCAGATCTTTTTACCTCGGCAACATTATTAAGCTTTAGGGCCGTTGCTGTCTTGGGTATATTGATGCTCAAATATTATAAGTTATCATTTCATCTCTTGCAAGGCCTTATTTGAAAATTTACTCGCAAAAGCGCAGATAGCGAATGATCTGACAAGAGGTGAAAAGCTGAGCTTCGACCAGCCTTTGATCAGCATCGATGATCTCTTTGATCTTTTGGATACGGTAGTTGATGGTATTGCGATGGACAAAGAGTTTTTTAGCGGTCTTATTGATACTTTTGTCGTAGTAGAGATAGGTATAGAGCGTTTCGATATAACTGCTCCCCTGGTGACGATCAAGATCGGCAAGGTGGACGATCCTTTGATCACAATATCTCAAAAGGGTCTTTTGGTCTAGCTTTTCCAAAAGATGATAGCTCCTTATATCGCTGTAGTTGACGATTCGACCCCTATCAAAGGCCAGATCTTTAAGGCGCAAAGCCGCCTTAGCCTCATCTAAGTAGATGTTGAACTCATAGAGGTCAAAAAAACCGTCACTGATACCGACACAGAGATCATGCTCATCTAAAAAGGAACATAAACTTGAAGGTATATTAGTAAGCGGGATCATGGTCAAGACCACCAAGTGCTTATCATAAAACGTCAAGACGCTGTTTGGGATGTAGGCCTTAAGAGTATCGTTTATTATATCATCGGCGGCATTATAGGAGATGTAATGGGTAAAGTCGATAAGGGCGACATGAAAGTGGTGATGGCCGTCAAGCCTTGTCGTAAAGATCCGCGATGAAAAATGCGGTCTGTCGATAAAACGGCCATGGATCAGCTCCAAGATGATCTGCTCTTCTTTGATGTTTGAACTTTCGACCTTTTCCTTTTGGTACTCAAAGACCAATTCTTTGCTTACGAGCTCGCTTATGAATAAGTAGTCCTCAAGCTCAATGTCCTCAAGCACATGACGATCTTCTAAGACGTTGAGATAGCCGACATCGGTACCCTTATAACTGAGCTTAAAAAAGCGACGCCTTTTATCCGATATCGCCCTCACGTCAAAGTAGCGCTTACCCTTGCCGACGACTTCATCCCAATTGTCAAGTGTCGCACTGAACTCAACAGTTATATAGCCCCTCTTTGTGGCCTCTTTCCAGATGACATCATTTGAAGTCACTTCCTTAGATGAAGCGATGATATGACAACTGTTATCGAGAACGACTAAGGGATTTTCAAGATAGTGAGCACATTTTTCAATGAGTCCGTCAAAACTGCTGCCCGCTAAGACAGTCTCCATGAGTTCTTTGAGTTTGATCACATCCATAGCTTCTCCTCCTGTGCTCAGAGCACAATAATAACACATAATTTTAGGATATGGTAACATTTTCACAAGTTTATTTCCTGCCTATAATTTGTTCAGAAATTAACATAAGGAGGAAATAAATATGTTCGATTTCAAAGAAAAAACAGTTATCGTGACCGGTGCCGGTCAAGGTATCGGCAAAGAGGTCGCAAAAGGTATCATCGAAGGCGGCGGTAAAGTCGTCATTTGCGATATCAATGAAGAAACCGGTAAAGCTTGTGCCAAAGAGCTTGGCCCTAATGCTTCGTTTTACAAGATGGACCTTGGCGACCATCTGAATATCCGCGAAGTCATGGCTAAGATCTTAGTTGAAAACAAAAAAGTTACCGGTCTTGTAAACTGTGCCGGCATCATCTCTAAAAAGCCGTTTATGGAGATAACTGATGAAGAGTGGGAAAGGACGATCAGGATCAACCTCACCGGTACCTTTACCGCCTGCAGTGCGATCTTTCCCTACTTTGTTGAAAACGGCGGCGGTCGCATCACTAACGTTTCCAGCGTTGCCGGAAAGATCGGTGGGGGCTTGCTTGGAACAGCGGCTTATGCTTCAAGTAAGGCCGGAGTCAACGGTTTGACTAAAGCTATCGCTAAGGAAGGCGGTAAGTATCACATCAATTGTAATGCGGTCTGTCCGTCATTCACTCATACCCCAATGACCAAAAGTCTCTCTGACGATCCGGAAAAAAATGCCAAAGTCATCGGCATGATCCCGCTTGGCAGAGCTGCCGAACCCTACGAGATCGCTCAAATGATCTTATTCTTTGCCTCAGATGCAGCAAGCTTTGTCAATTGTGAGATCGGCGATTGTGACGGCGGAATCGTCATGGACTAAGGTGTTTTTATGGAAAAGAGATTTCATATCCCCAGGATCCCCGGTGATACTATCGTCTATCCGATGATCATCGGCGTCTTGCTCAACTCCTTTTGTCCGCAAATCTTACAAATGGGTAGTTTCTTTACCAGCGTTGTCGGTGGGACCGGTGCTTTAGTCGGTGCCTTCTTATTCTTCTTAGGTGCCAGCATCGACATCAAAAGTACGCCCAAGGCCATAAAGAAGGGCGCTGTCATCATCGTCACCAAGATCGCCCTTTCGATAATTCTGGGTTTACTTGCCGCTTTTTTGTTCAATGACAACTTCTTGGGTCTTTCCGCACTGGCTATAATCGGTGGTATCTCCGTTGCCAATAACGCCCTGTACTCGGGCATAACCTCAGAGTATGGTGATGATTCCGATAAAGGGGCGGTAGCGATAACCTCACTGAGTGTCGGTCCGACGGTCACGATGATCGTCTTGAGTTCGGCCGGTCTGGCCTCGATCTCCATCGGTCCGATCATCGGTTCGATCTTACCTTTGGTCTTAGGTATCATCCTTGGCAATTTCTTCCCCTTCATGAAAAAGACGCTGTCAGCGGGTGTCACGGCCTGCATCATCGTCGTCGGTTTCGCTCTTGGCGCCAATATGTCGATAATGCAGCTCATCCAAGGTGGTCTTTCCGGTATCTTGCTTGGAGTCATCACAAGTCTTGTGGTCGGTGTCGTCACGATGCTTGCTGATAAAGCGACCGGTGGCAGTGGTGTTGCCGGAGCAGCGATATCCTCAACAGCTGCCAGTGCTGTCGCCAACCCGTCAGCTTTGGCCGAAGTCGATCCCAAATACGCTCTGATCGCTCCGACAGCAGCCGCTCAGATCGCCTCATCGGTCATCATCACTTCATTTGTCACCCCGCTTTTTGCCGGCTGGGTCTACAAACATTTCGGCAAGAAAAAATAATGCGGCCAATCCGGTCGCATTTTCTTGCATTATAAAAGCGTATCTTTCGATACGCCCTTTTTTTAGATCTGTTCGGCAGCTACTTTGACACCCGGACCCATCGTACTTGATAAGACGATGTTTTGGATGTAAGTACCTTTGACGGCAGCCGGTCTGGCTTTAGCGATAGCTGAGTAGATAGCTCTGTAGTTTTCGACTAAAGCTTCATCAGTAAACGAGACCTTTCCGATAAGACAGTTAATGTTGCCTTCTTTATCGACGCGGTATTCTACCTTACCTTTTTTGATCTCTTCGATCGCTTGTGCGACATTCATCGTTACCGTACCGGTCTTAGGGTTTGGCATAAGGCCTTTTGGACC
>CALUZL010000068.1 GCA_944325295.1 uncultured Erysipelotrichaceae bacterium
AATAAGATCTTCAATTTCCAAGACGAAGTCACGCTGAATGATATTGAAAACTGTACCGAGATCTTAAACGATCATTTGAAAGGGACTCTTGTCGTTGATCTCATAGATCGATTGGAAGATGTTAAACCGCTTTTGGCGCAAAACGTCAAAAGACATGAGATGCTTTTTAATGCGTTTTATGCCGCCTTTATCAAATTCGCTTCGGAGACGATGTATGTCAGCGGCAGTGGCAACATGGTATATCAGCCTGAATTTGCCGATATTGAAAAGTTGAAGGAGTTTTCAAAGATCGTAAACAATTCGCAAATGTTCAGAAATTTACTGACGGATAAAGCGACCGATGAAAATACGATGATCGTCCATGATAAGAGTGGCACGGATTTACTTTGGTTTGATGACATTGCCGTCATATCTTCGGACATACCGGTAAATGACAGAGATACTGCTAAGTTGATGGTCGTCGGACCGAATCGTATGAAATATAAAGAAGTTATCAGCTTGCTCAACTATATCAGGGAACAGGTTGATGAAAATTATCGAGGTGATAAAATTGGAAAACGAGAAGAAAAAAACAAAGAAGAATAAGGATCTTATAAATCCGCTTGAGAAAGAAGTTGAAAAACTCAACAAGGTCATCTTGGATTTGAATGAACAGATCGATAAGCTTAAAAACGATTACGCCAAAGCTTATGCCGATACGGAAAATACGCGTAAAAGGTTGATTCAAGAGGCTGAAAATGACCGCAAATATCGGATCCAAAGCTTTGCGAAAGAGGTTTTGCCCGTTATTGACAACCTTGAAAGAGCACTGATGCAAAAGACTGAAAACGAAGAGGCTCTCATCTATAAAAAAGGCGTGGAAATGATTTATGCTCAACTCATAAAAGCCCTTAAAGATGAAGGCGTCGAAGAGATCGAAGTGCTCGACAAACCCTTTGATGCAAACTGCGCTCAAGCCATAATGGCTGAGAAGGTCGAAGGCAAAGATGCCGATATCGTTATCGAAGTGTTGCAGAAAGGATACAGATTAAAAGATCGGATATTGCGACCGGCAATGGTCAAGATCAGTGAATAGAGGAGGAAGTAAATATGAGTAAGATTATAGGTATTGATTTAGGTACAACCAATAGTTGTGTCGCTGTAATGGAAGGCAGCGAACCCAAGGTAATCACAAATCCTGAAGGAAACAGAACGACACCGTCAGTTGTCGCCTTCAAGGACGGTGATCGCATCGTCGGCGATGCCGCAAAAAGACAGGTCATCACAAATAAGAATTCGGTTATCTCCATCAAAAGAAAGATGGGAACAAAAGATAAAGTCAATCTCGAAGGAAAAGACTACTCACCGGAAGAGATCTCAGCAATGATCTTGTCTTATATCAAATCGTATGCTGAGGCATATTTGGGTGAACCGGTAACTAAAGCCGTAATCACCGTACCGGCGTATTTCAATGATGCACAGCGTCAAGCGACTAAGGATGCCGGTAAGATTGCCGGTCTTGAAGTCGAAAGAATTATCAATGAACCGACGGCAGCCGCTTTAGCCTTTGGTATCGATAAGACCAATAAGGAGCAAAAAGTCTTGGTATTTGACCTCGGAGGCGGTACCTTCGATGTATCTATCTTGGATCTGGCTGATGGGACTTTTGAGGTCTTAGCGACGGCCGGCGACAACAAACTGGGCGGAGATGATTTCGATAACGTCATCGTCGACTGGTTAGTCGAAAACTTCAAAAAGGAAAACGGCATTGATCTCAGAAGTGATCGCATGGCTTTGCAAAGACTTAAAGAAGCTGCTGAAAAGGCTAAGAAAGATCTGAGCTCCATGGTCCAAACCCAGATAAGTTTGCCATTTATCAGCGCCAATGCTAACGGGCCATTGCATTTGGATACGACGCTCAGCAGAGCTCAGTTTGACAAGATGACCAAATTCCTTGTCGACAGGACCCTGGGACCGGTCAAGCAAGCTTTAAATGATGCCGGAATGAAGGCCAGTGAACTCGATCAAGTCCTTTTGGTTGGTGGTTCAACACGTATCCCGGCAGTTCAAGAAGCTGTCCGAAATGAACTCGGCATGGAGCCTAATAAGTCAGTAAATCCTGATGAAGTCGTTGCGATGGGTGCTGCGATTCAGGGTGGTATCATTGCCGGCGACGTCAAAGATGTACTCCTTTTGGATGTTACACCTTTGAGCTTAGGTATTGAAACGCTGGGCGGTGTCATGACAGTTTTGATCCCGCGCAATACGACGATCCCGACATCGAAGTCGCAGATCTTCTCGACCGCTGCCGACAATCAACCGGCTGTCGACATCCATGTTTTGCAAGGCGAAAGGCCGATGGCTGCCGACAATAAGACCTTAGGTAATTTCCAACTCACCGGAATCGCTCCGGCCAGAAGAGGCGTGCCGCAGATCGAAGTTAAATTCGATATCGATGTCAACGGTATCGTTCATGTTTCAGCTATGGATAAGGCGACGAATAAAAAACAAGAGATCACGATTTCCGGATCGAGCGGCTTAAGCGATGAGGAGATCGAAAAAATGGTCAAAGAAGCTGAAGAACACAAAGCCGAAGACGATAAGCGTAAAGAAGAGATCGAACTTAAAAATAAGGCCGAAAGCTTCATTGCCCAAATCGATGATACTTTGAATAACACAAATGCCAACGTATCTGACGATCAAAAGAAAGAAGTTCAAAAACTTAGAGATGAACTGCAAAAGGCTATCGATAATAACGATTACGATACCCTGCGCACAAAACTGAGTGAACTTGAAAAAGCTGCTCAGAGCATGGCTGAAGCTATGTATAAAGCTCAGGCTGAAAACGGTGCCCAAAGCGGTAATGAGAATACTTCGACAAGCAATAATGACGATAATGTCGTCGATGCTGAGTT
Source organism: uncultured Erysipelotrichaceae bacterium (assembly GCA_944325295.1). Taxonomy (GTDB): domain Bacteria; phylum Bacillota_I; class Bacilli_A; order Erysipelotrichales; family Erysipelotrichaceae; genus JAHHTG01. The sequence continues at coordinate 2,895 of CALUZL010000068.1, forward strand.
CAAACCAAAAGATTAATCAAAACCCCATTAATTGGGGTTTCTGTAAGTAAAGGAGGCAAATATGGCTAAACGTGATTATTATGAAGTCCTTGGCATCGATAAGAGCGCGAGCAGCGATGATATAAAAAGGGCTTATCGAAAGATGGCTAAAAAATACCACCCCGATGTCAACAAGGAGCCTGATGCCGAAGAGAAGTTTAAAGAAGTAAACGAAGCTTATGAAGTCTTAGGCGATGAAGAAAAAAAGGCCGCTTATGATCGCTATGGTTTTGCCGGCGTAGATCCAAACGGCTTTGCCTCAAGCGGTGGCTTTGGCGGCTTTAGTGGTTTTGGTGGTGATGACCTCAACGATATCTTCTCAAGTTTTATGGGAAATATGGGCGGATTCGGTTTTAATTTCGGCGGTTCCAGAGCCCAATCGGCGCGCACGCAGGCGATGAAGGGTGAAAATCGTTATATGCAGTTAAGCATCGATTTTTTGGATGCGATCCACGGTGTTGAAAGGATCGTTACTCTCGATGTCGACAAGCGCTGTGAGAGGTGTCATGGAAGTGGTGCTTACAGTGATGGCGATATCAGGACTTGCCCTACATGCCATGGCAGTGGTCGGGTTACCAGAACTTCAAGAACTGCTTTCGGGATGATGCAGCAGGTCGTCGAATGTCCTGATTGTCATGGAAGCGGAAAGATCATCGATAAAAAGTGCCCTGAATGTCGTGGTGAGGGTTATATTCATAAACGGGAAGACATCGAAATCAAGATCCCTGCCGGTATCGCTTCCGGTCAACAAGTCAGAATCAGCGGAATGGGTGAAAGAGGATACAACGGCGGACCAAATGGCGATCTCTATGTTGAAATAAACGTACGACCGCACAAATACTTTACTCGTCTTGGTAACGATATCCATATCAAAGTTCCGATCTCGGCTGTGGATGCCACGCTGGGAACCAAGGTCGATGTTCCGACGGTCAATGGTGATGTCGAACTCAACATTCCTGCCGGCACCCAACCCGGCCAACAGCTCAGGATGCGTGGCTATGGAGCGAAGGATGTGCGCTCTCAAAACGTGGGCGATCAGATTGTCGAGGTCGAGATCAATATTCCCAAAAAGCTCACAAAGGAAGAAAGAGATATTTACGAAAAGCTCAGAAACGGAAAAGACAGAAAAGAATCCGTATTTGAAAGATTTAAGAAAAATTTTAAGTAAGGCGTTGCCTTACTTAAAAAAGCGCAGTTATTAGCACTAAAATATCAAGAGTGCTAAATGGAGGTTATATGAATGTTGAACAGATGACAGATAAGTTAAAAGAGATAATAAATAGGGCGCTGATCTTAGCCGGTGATAGGAAAAATCCGGAAGTAACAACGGCTCACTTGTACAATGCCTACTTTCACGATGAAGACATTCTTGACTTTATCGCTAAAGATCAAAAAAAGCTCTTGCGCTTTATCGACAACTATTTAAACAAACTATCTAAGGTGAGCGGAAATAGTGAGGTTCACTTTGACCGCTATGTAATTCGTGCATTGAACGAAGCCGAAAATGAGATGAAAAAAAGAGGTGATACCTATCTCAGTGCTTTTACGTTTTTTATAAGTCTATTAGAAAACGGATCTGAGGTTTCTGAAGCACTGTGTAAAGAATTTTCCCTTAATCCTAAACAAATAAGAGATTTTGAACTAAAGAAAAGAGGTGGCATGAAGATGACAGATCAGACACAAGAAAACAACTTAAACGCATTAAAAAAATATGGTCACAATCTCGTCGAAGATGTCAGAGACGGCAAGATCGACCCAGTCATCGGCAGAGACGAAGAAATAAGAAGGGTCATCGAGATCCTTTCGCGTAAGACCAAAAACAATCCGGTCTTGATCGGGGAGCCGGGAGTTGGTAAAACCGCGATCGTCGAAGGTTTGGCTTGGCGAATCATGAATGGAGATGTACCTTTGAGTTTGAAAGATAAGGAAGTAATCGAGCTCGACATGGGGTCTTTGATCGCCGGAGCGAAATATCGTGGTGAATTTGAGGAAAGGTTGAAAGCTGTTTTGAAGGAAGTTAAAGAGCGAAACGGACAAGTCATCCTCTTCATAGACGAGATCCACAACCTTGTCGGTGCCGGCAAGAGCGAAGGAGCGATGGATGCGGCAAACCTTTTAAAACCAATGCTGGCTCGGGGTGAACTTAAATGTATCGGTGCGACAACTTTTGATGAGTATCGCCAATACATTGAAAAAGATGCCGCACTGGAAAGAAGATTTCAAAAAGTCACTGTCGATGAGCCCTCGGTAGAAGAGACGATCTCGATCTTAAGGGGACTAAAGGATCGTTACGAAACCCATCATGGTGTAAAAATAAAAGATGAAGCTTTAATCGCGGCAGCTACGATGTCAGACCGTTACATTACCGATCGTTATCTGCCGGATAAAGCTATCGACCTGATCGATGAAGCCTGTGCTTCGATCAGAGTCGAAATGGATTCGATGCCAAGTGAGCTTGATGAAATGATAAGAAAGATCAGACAACTTGAGATCGAAGAAGTCTCCTTAAAAAAAGAGAGTGACGAGAAAGCTAAAGCGCGCCTTTTAGAACTTGAAAATGAACTAAAAGAGTTAAAGGATAAAAAGGATATCGAATACAACAGATGGTCATTTGAGAAAAAACAGCTTGAAGAGTCAAAAAATCTCAAGGAAGAACTGGAAAAGGCCAAATTGGCATTTACACGTGCCCAAAATGAAGCCGAATATGAAAAAGCGGCAAAACTTCGTTACGAAACGATCCCTTCGCTTGAAAAGAAGATCGCGATGTTGCAAAACGAGAATAAGGATAAAATGATCAAGGAGGTTGTCGATGAGGAAGCTATTGCCAAGGTCGTAAGCAAATGGACCCATATCGAAGTACAAAAACTCATGTCGACCGAAAGAGAAAAACTGATACATTTGGATGCGTCTTTAAAAAAGAGAGTCATGGGTCAGGATGAAGCGATCGCTCGTGTTACAGACGCGATTTTGCGATCAAAAGCGCAGATCCAAGACATCAATAGACCGATCGGATCATTCCTATTTTTAGGACCTACGGGTGTGGGCAAGACCGAAATCGCCAAAGCCTTGGCTCAGCAGCTCTTTGATGATGAGAATAAGATCGTCAGGATCGATATGAGTGAATATATGGAGAAATTCAGCGTCTCTCGACTGATAGGAGCACCTCCGGGTTATGTCGGCTATGAAGAGGGGGGTCAACTGACAGAGGCTGTCCGCCGCAAGCCGTATTCGATCGTTCTTTTAGATGAGATCGAAAA
>CALUZL010000069.1 GCA_944325295.1 uncultured Erysipelotrichaceae bacterium
TGTATCGTTATCTATCTTGGTCTTTGTAACGGTGCCGGCTGGGAAACGGAATTAAACGGTCGCCAGTATATTTTACTGGGGGTCGAAAAGATCATTGAACTCAATTGGCTTGATATTGCAGACATGTATGGTCTGATATTTCATGAGCTCGGTCATATCTATCAGGCGCAATATGGTGTTTTGGAGCGCACATTTAAAAATGAAAAAGATCAGATGATTTGGCAACTGTTCACTGAAGGGATAGCGATGTATTTTGAACAGTGCCTTATTGGAAACACTGACTTCTATCATCAGGATAAAGATGGATGGAAAGATTTTATGAGTGAGCACGAGGCTTCACTCAAGAAAGATTTCATGGCGGATATCAAAAAAGAGGTGATACCCAAGCGCTATTTTGGCGATTGGTGTGATTATTGCGGTTATGGTGATGCCGGTTATTATCTCGGTGCCAAGTTTATCCAATGGGCTTGCAAACAAATACCTTTTGAAAAGTTAGTGAATGCCGATATCGAAGATGTTTCAAGACTTCTTGAAATTTATATGGCTTGAACTTATTGATGTTTTGTCCTGATTGCGCTAAAATCAATGAGCATATGCCGACAGTTCGTTTGTACCATCCTGTCGTTAAACAAAACCAGGACTGCTGATCAAAAAGAGCCTGGCTGAAGCCGGGTTTTTATATGAAAAGTGGTTTTGAGGTATCAAAACTTTTTTAATAGAGGAGAAGTCAGTGTGAACAGTTATTTAAAAAGAGAGATAGCGGAAACAATCGTCCTTTTTCGAAGCGTGCCCTCGATTACGGTCGCCCTTTTTTGCGTAAGCGTCGTTTCGATGAACCTTTTAGCCAATAAGACGATCTTTCAAAATGAGTGGATAGCTCTTGATGGCGGGTTTTTGATCTCGTGGTTGTCTTTTTTGTGCATGGATGTCTTGACAAAACACTTTGGACCGAAAGCTTCGACAAAGATCGCGATTTTTGCGATCGGTGTTAATTTAATGATGTGTGTCGTTTTCTATGTTGCAAGCTTTATCCCTTCATCAGCTGCTGATTACACGGCTTTCAACAGCATCTTTGGCGGGACATGGTTTATCCTTTTGGGAAGTACGATCGCTTTTATCACTTCGGCCTTTATCAATAATTTTCTAAACGATTTTATCGGTCGTTTATTAAAAGGTGACCCGGACAGTAAACGCACATTTGCCCTGAGGTGCTATACTTCAACTTTTATCGGTCAGTTTTTTGATAACCTGCTTTTTGCGATCATTGTCTTTATGGTCTTTGCCCCGATCTATTGGGAGGGATTCAGTTGGACTCTACTTCAGTGTTTCAGTTGTGCCTTAAGCGGAGCGATCCTTGAAATGCTGATGGAGATGATCTTTTCACCTTTCGCTTACAAAGTGGCAAGCATTTGGAAAAGGGATGATGTCGGAAGAGAATACATTTCAATGGTCAAAGGAGAACTGAGATGAAAGTATTGATAACCGGATCAAGCAGAGGGATCGGCAAAGCCATCGCCGAGCGTTTTATTAAAGAGGGGCATGATGTAATTGGTTTTGACAAAAAGCCAGGATCGATCCAAAACGACAAGTATGAACACTACATCGTCGATATCTGTGACTTCGATAAATTACCGGATCTAAAAGATATCGATATTTTGATCAACAATGCCGGTACGCAAAATGAAAACGACATCGATACCAATCTCAAAGCTTTGATCAACATGACTGAGTTATATGGTATTCACAAGGGCATCAAAGCCATCCTCAACATCGGCTCAGCCAGTGGTCATACGGGAAGCGAGTTTCCCGAGTATTGCGCAAGCAAGGGCGGCGTTATCGCCTATACCAAAAACGTTGCTCTGCGCATCGCTGAATATGGCGCTGTCTGCAACAGCCTCGATCCCGGAGGAGTCATCACCCCTATGAATGCCTGTGTAATCGAGGATGAAAAGTTGTGGTCAAAGATCATGGACGAGACACCTTTAAGACGTTGGGCGACCTGCGAAGAGATCGCTGAGTGGGCGTACTTTCTGACTGTCGTCAATCGTTTTGCCACCGGTCAGAGCATCGTAGTGGATGGCGGTGAGATGATCAATTACAACTTTATATGGAAGTAATATTAAAGTTAGAAATAACAAATCTCGATCATATTATTTTTTATTGTTGAATAAGTCTGTTATATTAATACGGCATGGAGGAAGAAAATGAAAAAGTTATTTTTAGGAATATTAATGGTCATGATGCTGACACTTAGCGCTTGCTCGAAAGACACTGACAATGTCCTTGATGATATGTCGCTAAATGAGATCATGGACAAATTATACGAAGGGTTCAGTGAAGATGAACTGCCGATGTTTGGTGATTATGTGACTGTCACCGACGAGAATGTTAATTGGTATCTCGGGCTAGATAAATGTGACTTTAAAGAAGCGATCGCCAATGAAGCATTGATCAGCTCGATTGCACACTCAGTCGTCTTGATCCGCGCTGACCAGGGTCAGGATATCGAGGCCCTCAAAGAGGAGATTCGCTCACACATCGATACAAATAAATGGATCTGTGTCGGTATCGATCCGCAGGATCTTGTGATCGAAAATCGTGGCGATGTCGTCTTGGTCGTCGTCGATGCTCTGGGAATTGCTGATAAGATCGTTACGAATTTCGAAAATATCTGATGGTCTTTTCCAGTGTAACCTTTATCTTTTATTTTTTACCACTCGTCATTGCTCTATACGCTCTGGCTAAAGGAGCGTATAAGAATGGCGTTTTACTTATAGCGTCATTATTCTTTTACTTTTATGGTGAAGGAGTGATGACTTTTGTCTTGTTGTTTGTCATGATTTTTAGCTTTGCCTATGCCAAACTTTTAGAGAAAAGAAAGACAAAGCTGTATCTTGCGGTGGGGCTAATAATCTGTTTTCTGCCTTTGATCTACTATAAGTACAGTTCTTTTATACTGGAAAACTTCGGTATCATCTACCGAGTAGCTCTGCCACTGGGCATATCTTTTTTCAGCTTTCAAGCGTCAAGTTATCTCATTGATGTCTATCGGGGCGATGTCAGTGCTTCACATTCGCTTTTGAATTATGGAACCTATCTGACTTTCTTTGGACAATTGGTAGCCGGACCGATCGTTCGCTATGAGACCATTGCCAAAGAGGTAAAGAAAGAGCGCCCGTACAATGAAGATGATGTCTATTCGGGCCTTAGACGTTTTGTGATCGGTCTTGGTAAGAAATGTATTCTGGCAAATACGCTGGGAGCGTGCGCAAGTGCGATCAGTACCTATGATGAAGGGATGATCCTTTGGCTTATCAGTATCCTTGAGACCTTACAACTATATTTTGATTTCAGTGCATATAGCGATATGGCTATCGGTCTTGGCCTTTTCTTTGGCTTCCATTTCTTGGAAAATTTCGACTACCCACTCTGTGCGGTATCGATCAGAAATTTCTGGCAGCGCTGGCACATGAGTTTAGGCACTTGGTTTAAAGACTATGTTTACTTTCCCCTTGGTGGATCGCGTTGTGCACCTTTGGTAAATATTCGCAATCTGTTAGTCGTATGGCTGCTAACAGGCTTATGGCATGGCGCCGCTTGGAATTTTGTTTTCTGGGGATTATATTTTGGAGCGGTCATCATCTTAGAGCGCTATACGCCCCTAAAAAAGATCGTTGAAGTCAAATATTTAAATCATCTTTACACAATTTTTGTCGTCCTTGTCGGTTTTGTCTTTTTCAATCACGGCGATGATCCCTTAGGTTTTATCGTCAAGATGTTCGACTTTAGTGATTTTATAAGTCCGGTAGCTCTATACTACCTTAAAAGTTATGCTGTTTTGATCATTTTGGCAGCACTTGCCGCAACGCCGCTTCCAAAGATGATCTATAAACGCTACAGTCGCTTAGCTGCCTCTAAAGTCTTTGAACCTATTGGTATCTTTGTCTTGTTTATCGCGGCACTGGCTTACCTTGTCGGTTCCGGATTTAATCCGTTTTTATATTTTAGGTTTTGATCATGTATAAGAAGATAACGATTATTTGTTTTTTGGTATTTGCGATCGCTATCTCGCTTATGACGATTTTAAACAGAGATACGATCTCCTATCTGGAAAGGCGCAAGCTCAAAGAGTTCCCGAAAGTTGAATTGTCCGATCCGGATTTCTATGCCGATCTCGATGACTATTTGACAGACCACCTCGCTTTTAGAGATCTTTTCATCAAGACAGAAAACCTCACGAACAAATACGTCTTAAAGATGAGCGATAACGATGGTGTTTATTCTGACGGCGGCTATCTTTTCGATATCCTTATAAAAGATGAAAAATCGCTAAACAATCTGATCCAAAAGACTAACGATCTGAAAAATACGTATTTTAGTGATCGCGACGTCTATTTTGTCGCCATACCGCGAAAGAATGATTACAGTGCCAGATATTTTCCACTCGATCTGCGCTTTGCGGAATTTGTGGATGATTTGCGTCAGGGATTAGATATGCGATTTATCGATATCAGTGAGCTTTTGCGTCTTGATGCCTATTATCATACCGATATCCATTGGTCACAAGATAAACTTATGGATATTGCAAGGTATATCTGCGAAATGATGGGTGATGAGTTTGTCGAGTTTGATGCTCATATCAAAAAGACCGGCCCTTTATATGGATCGCTGTATTCGCACTCATTTTATGATATCGGCGCTGAAGAGATAACTTATATCGATTACGACATGAGTGGGGTAAAGGTCTACGATCTTGAAAGCGACAGCTATATAGCGGTCTATGATCTGAGCGCAATAAATCATCCTGATGCCTATGATCTGTTTTTGGGCGGACCCAGTGCCTATTTAAAGATAACCAACGCAAATGTTACAAACGGCCAAAAATTGATAGTATTCAGGGATTCGTTTGCTTCAGCACTCCTACCGCTTTTGATACCATCCTATGAGACCATTGAGGTCATCGATCTTCGCTATTATAGTGAGAGCTTGCTCAGTGAGTTAGACTTGATAGAAGGGGCAAAGGTATTATATATTTATGGTACCGAATTTATAAATCAAAGCGGTGCTTTGCGTTAGGAGGAAAGTATGGATCTCGAATTGATAAGACCGAGTGATGAGTATAAAGACAAGATCGTAGAAATGATCGAGGAATGGTCCAAATATAATACCGACCATTCAAAAGCGAACAGGTCGCCATCAGCTATCTTCAAAGGTGATGTCCATAATTTTACGGATTATATGGAAAAGATCGATGTCAAAGAGCCCAAAGAGGGCCGCGTCCCGTCTACGGTTTTCTTTTGTTTAGACAAAGAAAAAGACTTGATCGTCGGCGCTTTGAGCATCAGGCATTACTTGAACGATGCTCTACTAAAAACCGGTGGTCATATCGGCGATGGCATCAGACCGAGTCAAAGAAATAAAGGTTATGGGAAAGCGATGATCAACAAAGCACTTGGCGAATGCAAACGGCTTGGTATTGACAGGGTCTTGATGGTCTGTGATAAGGACAATGTCGCTTCGGCAAAGACGATAATTGCCAATGGCTGTATCTTAGAAAACGAGATCGAAGTCGACGGCAAGATCGTATCGCGCTATTGGATCGATCTTAAAGATAGCGGGTGCTGAAAGATGTCGTCTCAGCCAAGACGCTTTCGGCGATCTCGTTTTGGTCGAGGATCGAAAAGGTATGGTCACCATCATTGATGATGACCTTTTTTATTGGCATGTGCGCGTTTTTTAGGATCGTAGCTATTAGATCCTGGGTGATTAGCTGATCGTTTTTACCGAAGATAAAAAGCGAGGGGATAACTACTTTAGAAAGTGACCTGAGTGAGTTGTCATTTGAAAGGTCGTCAAAAAATTTACGGGGTAAAATCAAATCATCGCGCCAGGGAAAGGCTATGGCCGCTTTGTCTGTTTTTAAAAGCTGTTCACTGCATTCGTTTAGATAGTTTTGAAAAAGGCCGGTTCCATCTTGGATCGCTCCGGACCAGGATATGAAGATCTTAAACGGTATGTCTTTCATGGTAGCCAAAGCGATACGTGCTCCTAAAGAGAATCCTAAAATACCGATCCTTTGAAAACTGTTTTCTCTCAGATAGGAGTAAACATATTTGGTGTCTTCGACCATATTCTCAAAATGGCGCTCTAAGACATCAGCGCTGCTTTTACCGCATCCGGCAAGATCAAAACGCAGCGACGAAATGCCTTTAGTAGCCAATATGGCAGCCAACTTTTTAAACATATCCCCGACTTCGTCTCGGTTTGAGCCAAAACCATGAACCAAGATCAGCACTTTATCGGTGGAACATCTGTTTAAGATGCACTGAATTTCATGTCCTTTGGTCTTGATGGCAAATACTTCATTCATATACTAGATTCATTATACAATAGATACAATTAAAGGTCGCAAGATTGTAAAAATCGGTGCTGATATGGCATAATATCTAAAAAGGAGAGGTCAAATGGAGTACAATAAAATTGATGCCTTTATATTGGCAAACGGAAAATATTTTCCACCGGAAAAACTAAAATTTATCCAAGAACGTTTGGAGTATGTCGATGATGACCTCTATGTGATCATCGCCTCCATAAACTATAAAGATCCGGTTTTGATGCTTATCATATCGATCTTTTTTGGTTATTTGGGCATTGATCGTTTTATCCTTGGTGATATCGGCATGGGCGTTTTAAAACTTTTGACCGGAGGATGTTGCGGAGTTTTACTTATAGCTGACTGGATCAGGGTCATGTCGATGACAAGGGAGAAAAACTTTGAAGATTTGCTGAATGTCATCGCCGGCTATTAGGTTTGACTTCAAACGCTTTGCACTTTTACTGATCTTTTCTTCGATCTTTTTTGTCTTTTCGATACCCTGTCCGTTTAAGATCGTTTTTGGCATACCTTGTCCGACCTGTGGGATAACGACGGCATATAAGGCGCTCTTAAACTTTGATATAAGTGGCGCCTTTAGAGCTAACGGTGTATTCTATTTGGCACCTTTGATCTTGTTTGTGTCCTGCATCAAGAAAGGTCCGCTTTGGCGCGATGTCATCCTGATAGCGATGGCTTTTGTTATTTTTATATACGGGTGTATGCGCATAATGATGACGTTATCATAATTGTGAAAATAAATGTAAATTTATATGATATTTTTATGAAAATTTATTGACAAACATATTTCTTTATAGTATAAATTTCTCATAAGAAATAAACGCTATGATCCGAAATAGTAACGACACAACTTCACTTAAAGCGAGATCGTGGGTGGTGTAAATGATCAGGAAGCTGTCGTGAATACATCGGGAAGGGGGACACTGAATTGAGTAGGCTGTCACGATTAACACCCGTTAAAGTGTTGGGCTAAGATGGTAGCTTGAAGAGGTCAGTATAGTGATATACTGATGAATTAAGGTGGTAACGCGATACAATTCGTCCTTAAGGGGGCGAATTTTTTTATTTCTTATAGCAAAAAAGGAGATAAGAGAAATGAAAAAGATCATTGTTTTACTGATTGTCATGATGGTTGTTTGCGGATGTGCAAATCAAAATGAAAGTACGGTATCTGAAGATGCAAAGACAGTTGGCGTATTGCAGTTAATGACTCATGACGCTCTTGACCTTTCGTATCAGGGTTTTGTCGACGCCCTAAAAGAAGGTGGCTATATCGAGGGTGAAAACTTAGTAATCGACTATCAAAATCCACAAAGCGATCAAGCTAATCTGACAACCATGGCCGAAAGTATCATGGCTAAAGACCCGGATATCGTTTTGGCGATTGCGACAACACCGGCGCAAGCACTGCAGGCGATCAACGTCGATACCCCGATCTTGGCAACAGCGGTAACTGATTTTGTCGAGTCCGGATTGGTTGAATCAAACGATGGTGGTGAACTTATAGCCGGTGTATCCGATGGTTGTCCAATGGCCGAACAGCTCGACTTATTGCTCGAATTTGATCCAAGTATCAAACGAGTCGGTATCATCTATACTTCTAGTGAACCCAATTCCGAGATCCAGGCAAACCAAATGCAAGAAGAATGCGCTCAAAGGGGAATAGAGACTTTGATCAAGACGGTCTCTGATAAGACGATGATCGATGATACATTACAATCTTTTGCCGGTGAGATCGACGCTTTATATGTCCCTACCGACAACAACATCGCCAGTGCCATGGCAAGTGTCGATATCTTTGCCAGCGAAAATGGATTGCCGGTCTTGACCGGTGAATCAAACTCTTGTGCCAATGGCGGCCTTTTATCACTCGGTGCCGATTATTATCTGATCGGTCATCAGACCGGAGAAATGGCCGTCGCCATACTCAATGGGGAAAAATCGATCCAGGATTTTGGGGTCGAAACACAAGATGAATTGACGGTGTTCTACAATTCGCGCACTGCTGAAAATATCGGCGCGACTATTCCTGATTCCATCCTGCAAAAGGGTGAAGATGTCGCCAAATAATCAGTTATGAGTGCAATTTTGATATCGGCGATTGCCCAGGGACTTTTATGGTCGATCTTGGCAATGGGTATTCATGTCACTTATCGGATCTTGGATATATCTGATCTTACAGCTGAAGGTTCATTTACTTTGGGCGGTGCAGTTTGTGCCAGTTGTATCGTCATGGGTATCCACCCGTTTTTGGCGATAATCTTAGCGATCATGGCCGGTGCTCTTGCCGGTTTTGTGACCGGAATCTTACATACCAAACTAAACATTCCCATCTTACTTTCAAGTATCTTATCGATGACAGGATTATACTCGGTAAATCTCAGGATCATGGGAAAAGCCAACATACCTTTAAACCAACATGATACTATCCTGACCGGAATCAAAGATATTTTCGGATTTGCCAGAGATCGCGATGCTTCCATCATATTAGGTGTTATTTTTGTGATCGTAATCATTCTTTTCCTCGTATGGTTTTTCAACACCGAATTCGGCTATACGATCGTAGCAACCGGAAGCAACGATAAGATGATCAGAGCAAACGGCGTCAATTCCAATACGACTAAGATCGCCGGACTTATGGTCGCCAATGCTCTGATCGCTCTGAGCGGAAGTCTTGTGAGTCAATATAATGGCTATGCCGATGTCGGCCAGGGGATCGGTGCTATAGTCATCGGTCTTGCCAGCGTCATCATCGGCGAAGTCATCTTTAAGCGGCGTACTTTACTGCTGAGTTTGATCGGTATCCTCTTAGGTTCGATAATCTATCGTCTTTTGGTAGCTTTGGTAATCAATACCGATTTTATCTCAGCGAACGATATTCGTCTTTTCACGGCTGTCGCTGTTGCTGTTGCGATCTTCATCGCAAACAGTAAATTGTTCAAAAAGAAGGTTAAAAACAATGCTTAAGATCAAAAATATAAGTAAAGCGTTCAATATCGGTGAAGTGACCGAAAAAACAGTGATCAAAGATCTTTCCATCGATATAAACGATGGCGATTTTATAACGGTGATCGGCGGTAACGGCGCTGGGAAATCTACGCTTTTAAACCTCATATCCGGATCGCTAAGAGTCGATAGCGGTATGATCGAGCTTGATGGCAAAGACATAACT